>CBDUSJ010000067.1:0-9559 GCA_965369845.1 uncultured bacterium
TTATTCCGTGTTATCCGTGTTCTAATAATTAAAAAATATTATTTTATAGAACACGGATGAAACGGATGCTGCGGATTAACGCTGATATTAAAATCCGTGAATATCTGTTTATTCCGTGTTATCCGTGTTCTAATAATTAAAAAATATTATTTTATAGAACACGAATGAAACGGATGCTGCGGATTAGCGCTGATATTAAAATCCGTGAATATCTGTTTAATCCGTGTTATCCGTGTTCTATTCTTTAATAAATTTATAATTATTTTGAATGAACAATCACAACAAAAAGCATTAATGGACAATAACGGAGAATTAAAATTTAATGATCAGGAAGATGAGAAAGAAGATTCATTGCAGGAAGACAATACCGGTTTAACATCGGAGTATAAAACTATTCCCCTGGCAGGGATGTACGAAAACTGGTTTCTTGATTATGCTTCTTATGTAATTCTTGAACGGGCTGTTCCGGAAATCACCGACGGGCTAAAACCGGTGCAAAAGCGTATTCTTCATGCAATGCGCGAGATGGATGATGGCAGGTACAATAAAGTTGCCAACATCATAGGGCAAACAATGAAATACCACCCACATGGTGATGCGTCAATTGGCGATGCCCTTGTTCAGCTTGGACAAAAAGAACTTTTGATCGATACTCAGGGCAACTGGGGTAACGTTTTGACAGGCGACAGCGCTGCCGCACCGCGTTACATCGAAGCGCGCCTTTCGAAATTTGCCCTCGATGTGGTGTTCAATCCGAAAACCACGAAATGGAAAACATCTTATGACGGAAGAAATAAAGAGCCTGTAAGTCTGCCGGTAAAATTTCCGCTGCTTCTTGCTCAGGGAGTAGAAGGAATAGCTGTTGGTCTGGCTTCCAAAATACTCCCTCACAATTTCAACGAATTGATAGACGCCTCCATAAAGATTTTGCAAGGGAAAGATTTTGAAATTTTTCCTGATTTTCCCGGCGGCGGCTTTGCCGACTTCTCGAAATATAATAACGGCCTCCGAGGTGGTAAAGTCCATGTTAGAGCAAGAATTTCCCAGACAGATAAAAAAACTCTCACGATAACCGAAATACCTTATGGCAATACAACTTCAGGGCTTATCGACTCGGTAGTTTCGGCTAATGAGAAAGGAAAAATAAAAATCAGGAAAATCGACGACAATACAGCTAACAAAGTTGAAATTCAAATTCATCTTGCCCCCGGCGTTTCACCCGATACTACAATAGACGCTTTGTATGCTTTTACAAATTGTGAGGTGTCGATATCTCCTAATGTTTGTGTGATCCGTAACGGAAAACCTGCGTTTACCGGCATTAAGGAAATCATGAAAATCTCAACCGGCAACACGGTCGATTTACTAAAAAAAGAGCTTGAAATCCGGAAAGCAGAACTTGAAGAACAATGGCATTTTGCGTCTCTCGAAAAAATTTTCATCGAGGAAAGGATCTATCGCGATATTGAACAATGCGAATCATGGGATTCGGTTATTAAAACTATACGAAAAGGTCTTGAACCATTCAAAGACCGGATTAGAAGGAAGGTTACACACGACGACATTGTCAGGCTTACCGAAATTAAAATCAAACGGATATCAAAATATAATTCTTTCAAAGCCGATGATCATATCAGAAATATTGAATCGGAGCTTGAAGAAGTGGAAAACCACCTGGCTCACCTGATCGATTTTGCAATTAATTATTTCAGACAGATCAAAAAGAAGTACGGTAAAGACAGGGAACGCAAAACTGAGATCAGGAATTTTGATACTATCGAGGCAACAATGGTGGCGGCGGCAAACGTAAAACTTTATGTTAACCGTGAAGAAGGTTTTATCGGAACAGGTCTCCGAAAAGATGAATATGTTTGTGAATGTTCGGACATAGACGATATTATTGTTTTTCGTGAAGACGGCGTTTTTATGGTAACCAAAGCTGCCGGGAAAGTTTTTGTAGGGAAAAATATTATCTATATTGATGTGTTTAAAAAAAATGACGACCGCACTATTTACAATATAATTTACCGCGATGGGAAACAAGGTAGCAATTACGTAAAAAGGTTTGCAGTAAAAGGCATCACCCGCGATAAGGAATATTTTCTGACAAAAAGCAATGCACATTCAAAAATTTTATATTTTTCAGCTAACCCAAACGGAGAGGCCGAAATTATCCGGATTAATTTACGCCCGAGGCCAAAGTTGAAAAACCACATATTAGATTTTGATTTCAGCTCTCTTGCAATTAAAGGAAGAGGGTCGAAGGGAAACATCATTTCAAAATTTGCGATACGAAAAATTACTAAAAAAGAAGAAGGCGTCTCAACACTTGGAGCGCTCAACATCTGGTTCGACGAAAGTGTTAAAAGACTGAACACCGAAGAAAGAGGAAAATTTCTCGGAGCTTTTAAGGGTAATGATAAGATATTGACAATTATGCAATCCGGCAACTATAAACTCTCAAATTTCGACCTATCAACACATTTTGACGAAGACCTGATAATAATTGAAAAATTCGACCCTGATAAAAATATTACCGCAGTATATTTCGATGCAAAGCAGGGTTATTCTTATCTGAAAAGATTTAAAATTGAAGAAACGGATAAAAAAGTTAACTTTATTAGTGAAAATAATGGCTCACAACTTATGTCCGTCAGTCTTGATTATTTCCCGGTTTACGAGGTGATATTTGATAAAAAGAAAAATGAAAAAGATATTGAACCGGAAATTATCAATGCCACCGACTTTATCGCAGTAAAAAGTTTCAGGGCTAAAGGAAAACGAATTTCAAATTTTGCTATAAAAACTATCAACACTCTGGAACCTTTACCTTGTGAAACTGAAAAAAGCGATGTTGTTGACGACACCGATTTACACACAGATGAAATTGATAAATCAAGTGAGACAAAGGTTCCTGAACCGGAGAAGAAGAAAAAAAATTCAAAGGATTCGGAAGATAAATCATATCCGGATAAACCTTTTCAATTATCGTTTGATTTTTAATAATAATTAAACTTGTAAGACGTTATTTGTTTGGTAATATTTTGTTTTCATTATGTTTGGGTGGCTAGGTTGTTTGGGTAATTTCCTTTCGATCTAGCCACATTTTTATTGATTTAATTTTTCATAAGAAGGTAAAAAAATATCGCAAGTTGAAAGAATTAAAATATTTTTTTAAGAGCATCTCATTTTTGTTACTCGTTTTTATTTTATTCAATTCCTGCACACTCGAACGTGAACTTGCAAAAGAATCTGTTGATGCCAGCGACAGTATTTCGATACTACTCCTCCCCCCGGAATTTCTTTATAAAACAAATCAAAAAAATTGGGAGATAAAAAATTTTGAAAATCTCGATGAATGGGGCAAGGATTCAGCCTTGTTTGAAAATAGCCTTTTTTTAAAAGAAATTGACGATTCGGTATTTTATAAAAATTACCTTGGAACATTAGTTGAAGAATTAAAATTATATGGCCTGAAAGTTTTTGATGAAAAGGAACTTGATACTTTCATGACTATCAGGTCCAGAGCTTACATAATAAGCATTTCACAGCTCGAACTTGAAGAATATCTTTATCCTTACACAGCAGAAGAAATGTTTTTTGATACGATGGTTTATTATAAAGAATTCAACCTAAATGCAATAAACATTAATAGCTGGTACGAAATTTCCAAACTTAACGATACCGAGGCTGCCAGCAATCTGCTTTATGCAAGTCATTATCTTATCGACAATCTTGAAGGGCGGTTTGTTAATAATATTTTTACTGAAAAAGTATCATTCAAATACAACATTGACACAATTACAGTTGACGATATTTACCTCCTTGCAAATATCCTCGGCCGAAAATATGCCGGATATATTTTTGATTATCTAATCAATGAATATGTGTTTCGGAATTTTCCAGCTAATCACAGGCCAAATATTTATTTCCATTACAACAGAATATATAAATCATTAAGCCCGGCAGGAGACGATAGATTTATTTTTATGGAAAGATAATTAATCAAGCATTAGCGATAATGCAACCACACCAGGCCCGGTGTTCGTTCCTAATGCAGGAGACGCCTGCGAAATAAAACGCGGTTTCATTCCCGTAAGCTTCTCTATTTGGAAAACGAACCACTCAGCGGTCTTCAGGTTGTTGGCATGAGATATAGCGTATCCCCACAGTTTATCTTTACTAACAATCTTTTCGGCCATACGCAATGCCATTTTCATACTCGATTTCTCTGTAAACGGCCTACCAGAAAGTTCGGTTTTTCCTTCATTGTTAACTATGATAATCGGTTTTACATTTAGCAGCTTGCCGATAAAACCCTTAACAGGGCTAACACGGCCGCTTTTAATAAGATATTTCATGGTTTTGGTAGTTACCAGCATTTTAACTTTCAGCGACCAGTCTTCAATTTTGTTAAGCAGTTCTTCATATCCGGTTCCTTCTTCCAACGCTTCTGCAACCCGTAAAACAACCAAACCCAATCCGGATGACACTCTTTTTGTATTAAGAACATTAATATTTTTCCCGGATAAATTCCTTATGGTTTTAGCGGCTTTCCGGCTGTTTGAACACGTTCCGCTCATAGCTTCGCTGATGTGCATCCCGATTATCGAATCGTAATGAGTACTCAGATAATTGTACTTATTACTAAAATCTTTGAACGAAGGCTGTGCAGTACTCGGATACATTTTGATCCAACCGTCAAGAAGTTTATAAAACCTTTCCGCCGAAAGCGTAACACCATCAAGGTAATATGTGTCTCCGAAATGCACTGAAAGCGGGATAACGTGTATCTGGTGCTTTTCAACCAGTTCGTGTGGAAGATCACATGTTGAATCGGTAACAAGAGCAATACTATGCCTTCGTTTTGTTATTATTTCATGCTGCATCACCATATCATCCACTTTTTGAAAAGTAATGCTTCCAAACTTACTCAGCCTCGTAAATAATTCATCAGGCGTATCGGTGTGCTGATGTATCCGCACCTTACGCTGTGAGCCGGCTACTATCGTCGAATCCCCAAGATGTTCTATCTTCATTCTTATCTTTTCCTTATTGATATTTTCTCCCACAAGCATTGCCTCGGAACAATACCTAAAAGTAATTTCCTCGAAATTATGAATATCCTCTATTTCTTTTACCTTTACTATATTTCTTGCTGTCAGGATTTTTCTTAATTCGCCATGTTTAAAAAAGTCGATCATACCTTCAAGAAAATACACAAAACCTTTACCTCCTGCATCAACAACATTAGCTTTAGCAAGTACCTCGAGCTTTTTAGGAGTATCCAGCAGCGCTTCTTTAGCTTTCTTATATGATTCAACTATCAGTTGATTGAAATCTTCAATTTTATCTTTTAGTCTATGAATATCCTCAGCCCATTCCCGCATTACCGATATCATTGTACCTTCCACCGGATTTGAAATCGCTTCGTAAGAATATTCAACAGCCCGTTTCAGAGCATCCGAAAATCTTCCCACATTTATATCTTGTTCGTTCTTTAATTCACTACTGAACCCATAAAGAAATTGCGCAAATATTATCCCTGAATTTCCACGTGCTCCCACAAGCGCCGCATCAGCAATCGCTTCTGCAGTAACTGTAAGATTATCAGTTGGGATAAAAGTATCAATGATCGACCTCATTGTTGATGCGAGGTTTGTACCGGTATCGGCATCATGCACCGGGAAAACGTTGATTTTATTGAGAAGCGCCTGATGGTCGAATATTTTTTGCGCACCGGCCAAAAAACTATAATAAAGTCTTTTACCGTCAAGTTTTTTTGTGTCAATTATATTTTCTTTCACAAGAATTAAATTAATGTTTTTTTGACAAAAGTATTAAAAGCTACTGGAACAGAACAAATAAAAATGATAAACTTTTGAAAATTAAAACATAAAGTCTTCAGGAAAACGAATTATTTTTACAAAAATTTTTGTATTTTTATTTTTTATAAATTCATTAATATCCCTTTCATTGATGAAAATTTGGAATCAATACCCGATGTTCAGGCTGATCATTCCTTTTATTATCGGTATTGTTGCAGCTCTATCAGTTGAAAAACCGGTAACTGTTCACTGGAGTATTTTTGCAGCGCTGATAGCCGCACATATTTTGTTAACCCATTTTTCAAAAAAAATTCTAAGCTTCAGGTTTAGGTGGATAACAGGTCTGTTGATTTACGTATTTCTAATTTTAGCAGGTTTTGAATTAACAAATTTGAATACGGCAAAATACAAAAAAAATCATTATTCCCTGTCTAATGAAAAAATAAACCGGGTAATTGTAAGAATTTGTGATTCGCCGGTGGAAAAAGAAAAAAGCATAAAAGTCGTTGCGAGAGTTTTAATGGTAAAAGATTCTGTTGCCTGGCATCACAGCACAGGAAAAGTGCTTTTATATTTTGAAAAAGACACCTCGGCACACAGCCTAAAATATGGAGACGACCTGCTTCTGTCAACGCATGTTAACCCGCTTGCTCCTCCGCAAAATCCACATCAGTTTGATTTTCGCAAATATCTTTCAAATAATGGAATTTACAGTCAGGCTTATATAAAACAGGGAAATTGGCTGTTGCTTAGCGAAGGAAATGGCAATCCGCTGATACGGTTCTCGAACGAACTAAGAAAAACACTTTTAAACACACTTATCAAAAATGGTATTTCAGGAAATGAATTTGCAGTTGCATCCGCAATATTGCTCGGCTATGACGAAAATCTCGACAAAGACCTGAGAAAAAGCTATGCCGGCGCCGGCGCGTTGCACATCCTTTGTGTGTCGGGCTTGCATGTTGGAATAATTTTTATTATCCTGAACAACTTTATCCTGTTGTTTTTCGATAAATTACGTCATGGGAAAATTCCCAAAGCGATAATCCTTTTGATTGCCATCTGGTTCTATGCAATGATCACCGGTTTTTCGCCATCGGTTTTAAGGGCGTCTTTAATGTTTTCATTATTCATTTTCAGAAACCTGATAAAAGCTCCACCGAATATTTGGAATACCGTTGCATTCTCGGCATTTATTCTTCTTGTGATAAACCCGTATATTATTACAAAAATCGGATTTCAGCTATCTTATGCGGCGGTCATCGGAATAATCGCTGTTCAGCCTCATTTGTACAAACTAATTGTTTTCAATAATTGGGTCGGCGATAAAATCTGGGCGATAATCACCGTATCAATTGCGGCACAAATCGGTGTTTTTCCTATCTCTCTGTATTATTTCCACCAGTTTCCGGTATATTTTATTTTCACAAATATTGTTGTAATTCCTTTATCATGGCTCATCATTTTTTTAGGACTTGCTGTGCTGGCTACTTCCGGGTGGCAGCTTATTTCGCATGTTCTGGCTTTTCTTCTTAAATATCTTCTTATGGCAATGAACATTTCGGTTAGCTTTATCGAAAAACTCCCTTATTCCAAAATTGAAGGATTGGTTTTGAATGTGCCGGAAGTCATCTTAATTTTCTCAATAATAATTTTATTCTCCAGCTTCCTGCTTCAAAAACAAGGTAAATATCTTTTTTATTCATTAATATTTTCAACCCTTCTATCCGGATCTTTTTTAGTAAGAAAAATTCAAAACCACAACAGGCACGAATTAGTTGTGTACAGCATTAATAATAAAACCGCCATTGATTTTACCGAAGGCGAAAAAGTACTGTTCCTGGCCGATTCAACAATTGCTTCTAAATCGAAAGAGTATGATTACAATATAAAAAATAACAGAATTTTTAAAGGTATCAAGGAAGAAATTTTATGCTGTGCTGATTCAATAAATCTATCAATTCCAAATGATAAATTTAACTTCCTGAAATATTTCCCCGAAAATTATTTTCAGTTCCGAAACAAGAGAATCGGGATAATTGATAAAAAATATGTACCGGTTATTGCCGGCAGTAAGTTGAAACTTGATTATCTTATTATTACCGGCAATCCGAATATAAAAATTTCTGACCTTTTAAATATTTATGATCCCGGCCTTATAATTTTCGACGGGTCAAACAATTATTACAAAATTAAAAGGTGGACAAAGGAATGTTTAGAAAAAAATATTAAATTCTACAATGTGAAAGATGAAGGCGCATTTATAACCCAATTAGCAGCAATAAAAGGGGAAATATTAATCAATCGAGAATCACAGTATTTTTTAAAAGAATAAAAGCAGAACAGAATATTTATTACTTTTGTAAACAAAAAGGGAAGTAGATACCAATGACTGGATAAATAGCAAAGAGGGGCGAAAGCCTTTTTTTGTTGTTGAAAAATAAAGCTAATGATTCAGAATATAATACAGTGTAAAAAAAATGAATGGATTGCTTCCAAAGATTGCACCATTCATTCTTTAATGGAATATGTTAAAACAAAGGGAGAATTGCGTAACACTCAAATTGATGCGATTGAAACCTACCTTTTCTTAAAAATCGCCGGCGAGAACAAACCTCTTTGGCAATTATTTTCCGAAGGTTTTTTTATCCATCAAACACCCGATCTGTCAAAAGCAAATATCAACCAACTGGCAAGAAACATTTTGGAAAAAAATGTTTCTGCAATGGCATTGTATTATTATTCAAGACAAAAAATAAATGGCAAAAAATTATTACCGGAACTGGAAAAACTCATCATCGATCAACCGGATAAATTGGACTATGAAGCAATTATTAAATCCGTCTTCTACAAGGTAAACTACCCAGATTACTTATTCAGTTTGCCAATGGGTGCAGGAAAAACATTTCTGATGGCTGCCTTCATTTATCTTGACATCTATTTTGCCCAAAACGAACCTGAAAACAAATCTTTTGCCCATAATTTCCTTGTCCTTGTTCCTTCCGGCTTAAAATCATCCATCATTCCCAGCTTAAAAACTATTGAAAACTTTGACCCTACATGGCTTTTACCAGAACCGGTTGCAAGCAACATCAAAAAAATATTACGTTTTGAAGTGCTTGATAAGCCAAAAACCGGAAAAAAAAGCAACAAAGCCCGAAACCCTAATGCGAAAAAAGTAAATGATTACATCAAAGAGCAGGACTTAACCGGATTAATACTTGTAGTCAATGCCGAAAAAGTCATCCTCAACCGGCTTGAACTGAACAAACAATACAAGCTTATTGAAAGAACCGAAGATGAAGAAGATAGATTTGCAAATGAACTGAGAAACCTTGTAGGGAAAATTCCAAACCTTGAAATTCTTATTGATGAAGTACATCACGCTGCAACCGATGATATAAAACTCCGGCAAGTCGTAAACAAATGGAACAAAAAAGGTAACATAACCACTGTACTTGGTTTTTCCGGAACGCCATACTTGTCAAAAGCCGACAAAATTCCAATCACAGAAAATATCAACTTGAAATTCTCTCAAATCACCAACACCATATATTACTATCCCCTCATTTCAGGTATTAAATCCTTTCTGAAAAAACCAACAGTACGAATTGCCGAAAATCTTAATCCGCTTGAAATAATTGAAAAAGGCCTAAATGAATTTTATGAGCTTTACAAAAAAAAAATATATACTAAAAATGTATTTGAGACTCTCGGAAATATATTAAAAA
>CBDUSJ010000068.1:0-9458 GCA_965369845.1 uncultured bacterium
TTTTGCAAAGTAAAAGAATTTTTATGAAAAAACTGAAACTAAGAGGAAAAGAACCTAAAAAACTGGGTTACGCCGATGACAGAGCGATAAGCCTTGCTCTGAATATTGTAAGGAAACATTTTAAGCGCGGCGATGAAATTGAGATACTTAATATTTTGCAGAATGTTCTTCTTGAGCCTGAAAAATTCAGGAAAGATAAAAATCTCGGTTCTCTTGCTGCTCTTTTTTTACAAGAACCAAAAAAATCTTCCCCTTCGAAAAAGGTGAGTTTTAAAAATAAACCGATAGATTTTCTGATTTATGGAAAAGAATTCATCGATCCGGAGGCGCTTCGCCAGATGGAAACTGCAATGAAATTACCGATATCCGTTAAAGGCGCATTGATGGCCGATGCACATGTGGGCTACGGTTTGCCCATTGGCGGTGTGGTGGCTGCCTATAATGCCGTGATGCCTTATGGAGTTGGAATGGACATAGGATGCAGAATGTGCCTGTCGGTTTATTCCTTGTCGCCAAAAATCATCAAAGGACAGCGTGACCGCCTTAAAAACATACTGATAGAAAATACCCGTTTCGGACTTGCCGAGTTCAACGATATCGGAGACCACGAGCTGATGGAACGACATGAATTTAAAGAGATAAAATTTCTTGAATCACTCCGAAAAAAGTTTTATCGTCAGTTAGGAACATCGGGACACGGGAATCATTTTGTTGAGATAGGACATGTTGAAATAGAAGAAAGATCCGAGGAGCTTGGTCTTGATAAAGGAACATATTTTGCCGTTCTCTCACATTCCGGTTCGAGGAGTTTTGGAGCTGAAATTGCCCGGCATTATACAAAATTGGCACAAGAAAAACTTGGCATTACCGGCGAAGGAGCACAGCTTGCATGGCTTAAGCTGGATACGGAAGAAGGGCAGGAATACTGGCGGGCAATGACCCTGGCCGGGGATTATTCTGCCGCAAATCACAGGATAATCCACTCCAAACTTTCGAAGGCTCTGGGAGAAAAACCTATTAAGATTGTTGAAAACCATCATAATTTTGCATGGAAAGAAAAACTCTCCGAATCGGAAACGCTGATAGTTCACCGTAAAGGAGCCACACCTGCAAAAGTGGGCGACACAGGTATCATCCCCGGCAATATGATCTCTCCTGCTTTTATCGTAGCGGGAAAGAGCAATCCCGACTCATTAAATTCGGCATCTCACGGCGCCGGCAGAGTGATCTCCCGAAAAAAAGCAAAAAACACATTTACAAAAAGCGCTTTAAACAAGTTGCTCGTAAAATCTGAAGTTGAACTTATCGGCGGCGACATCGACGAATCTCCGATGGCGTATAAAGACATTTTTCAGGTGATGGATGCACAAAAGGATTTGGTGAAAATACTGGGAAAATTCTACCCGAAGATTGTAAGAATGGAATAAATCCTTTTAGTGAAATACAGATTATTATCTTTTAGAAACGATGTTCAATAAATTTAAACTTCTTAAAACTAATAATAAACACTATATAATATTGGAACATTTTTTAATGAATAGAACACCCCAATATACTTCGCTACGGGGCAGGCAGATGACGCTGATTTAACAGATTTACACTGAAAAATAAATCTGTGTTAATCAGTGTAATCTGTGGCAGTATCGTTTGTATTTTCATCAAGCCACAGATTTCTCAGATTTTCACTGATATATTATCTGTGATTATCAGTATGATCCGCGTTATCCGTGTTCCTATAAATCGTTCATATTTGTACTGTTTTATTTATATTTAAGAATACCAGGCAATTATAAAACAATAGTGTTAAAGACTTAAATCGCTGTTTTTCATTTTAAAGAATAATTTTTTTTCCCGCAAAACTTGTCCGTATGGATGCGCTAATTTAATCTCAAATATTTTGATTTTATAAGTTTTAAATTAGCGAATTCGCGGCTTTTTAATCTTAATCCAATTCCACAATAATTTTAGTTATGCCTTAAATTTTTTATTCGTTCCATTTTATTAGAATAGCTAAAAAAGAACGACAGAATTTTTCAGTATTCCAAACAAATTTTAAACAGTTCGTCCACCTGTTTTTTATTTTCACCAAACCTGCATCTTACCTGTTGGCGGTGTTCGTAATATCTTCCTGTGATCCCTTCAAGCGAAGGTTCGGTTGCAAGCCAAACGGGAGTGTCGGCGCCTTCGTCAGGTGTTTCATGTCCGCCATAACCGAGGTTATTACTCAGCGTTGAGTTCACATCCCCGGGATGAGAGGCATTAACGGATATTCCAAACGGTTTCAGTCGTTCGGCAAAAGCCACAGTCAGCATTCGGACTGCTTGTTTCGACTGGCGGTAAACCGTGTCGTTATTGTAATGCCTGCGTTTAAATTCCAGGTCGGAGATATCCAGATCACCCGCCCAATAACTGGCAACATTAACCACCCGCGATGGAGAACCTGTTTTTAAGAATGTAGTAAAAAACCGTATCATCCAAAAATAACCGAGCACATTAGTTGCAAACTGCATTTCAATTCCTTCAGGGGTTTCTGTGCGTTTTCTCGGTGTAGCGCCTGCATCGTTAATTAAAACATGCAACGGCTTTTCCCAACTTTCGGCAATTGTTTTTATCTCTGCCTTTTGTGATAAATCAGCGATCAAATAACTTACATTCCGGTTTCCGGTAGCCTCAATAATGTCGCTTACTGTAATTTTTGCCTTTTGCTCATTTCTTGCAATTATAGCAACATCAAACCCTTTCGATGCCAACTGTCGTGCAATAGCTTTGCCAATAGCTCCTGTTGCTCCGGTAACAATGGCGTTTTTTTGTTTTTTTAAAGACATGATAATTTCAATTTTTTAATAATTTTGTAAAGATAAAATTTAATTTGTTGGAATATAACTTATCCAAATAGTGTCAAATAAACAAAATATAAAGATTCTGTGGGAGAATATTCGGAATTAGAGGATCTGGAACTGATCCGAAAAGTAAAGAATGGAGACAAAAATGCATTTGGTGTTATGGTTCGGCGATATGAATATGTTGTAGCCGGAACCGTTAAAGGTATGCTGGGAAATGGCGAGGATGCCGAAGATGTGGGACAAAATGTTTTTATTCGGTTCTACAATTCGATCAATAATTTCAGGGGAGATTCGTCATTATCAACATACCTGACAAGGATTGCGATTAATTTATCGTTAAATGAACTGAAACAAAGAAAACGGAAAAACCTTTACATATATCAGCCCATTGACAAAGAACATGAAATAGAGATTGTTGATGAAAATCAAAATGAGGAAAAAGGCGATATCAAAGAAATAGTTGACCATGCATTGCAAAAGTTAGAACCAAAATTCCGAAGTGTGGTAGTGCTGAGAATGTTACAGGGATACTCGACCAAAGAAACTGCAAAAATTCTGAAATTACCGCTTGGCACTGTGTTATCCCGCTTATCACGGGCACAGGAAAAACTTAAAGTGTTGTTGAAGAACTTAATAGATTAAATTATGAATAACAGTTTACTGAAATTATTAAACAAATATCTTGAGGGAGAAATTTCGACAGGTGAAAAAAGGAAGATTGAAGATGCTCTTAAAAAATCTCCGGCTTTAAGAAAAGAGAAAGAACGGCTCAAAAAACTTATGAAATTGTTTTCGGAACAAAAAAATTCTTTCAGTCCCGGTTTTGCAAATAAAGTATTAAACCGGATAAAAGAACAGCAAGTCAAGGTGTATGATTTTTCACGGAGCATCAACCTGGCATTCCGCAACATCGCATTGCCGGGCCTTGCTGCAGCAATTCTCCTCATACTCCTTACTATTGCCGGTGGAGGCTCTTTCTCGCTCGAATCCCTGATAGGCCTGGAATCGCTTCAGCCGGAGGATTTATCTGAATTTTTAATATACAATTTCTAAAAAAAATATCATGAAGATCAAATCAGTTTTAATAATCATCGCTACAATAATCATCGGGTTTATATTCGGTTTTTTTACGAATAGTTATGTTACCAAAAACAGGATAAAAAATTTTGTAAGGATGGGAACTCACGAAGGGTATAAAATAAAATTATATCATATTATCAGGCCTGATGATTTTCAACGCGAAAAAATAGAACCAATAATTGATGAATTCGCTGAGAAGAACCATGAACTTGTTTTTGGTTTTAAAAGTGAGATGAAAGAGTTGAATATAAAACTTTTTAAAGAACTCGAACCATATCTTGACGAAGGACAAAAGAATCGCTTGCGTAATGTTTACCGACGATTTGGCAAACATCCCCTGGATTTCCCGCCCCCACCTCCTCCGGAGAGAAGAAGACCCGGTTGGCAAAGGTAGGTAATAATATTTTTTTTACTGACCGGGATTAAAAAGAAAAAACAAGTTGTCAATAATGCGTAAACAAATTTTTTTATAAACTTTAAAAAATCAGAAAAATGAAAAGAAAAATTTTAATCGGACTCGGAATCATTCTGACTTTCGGGTTTACATCGGCAAACGCTCAACGTCAGCATCCGAATTGTAACAACGAGAACCGTGGGCCAAGGCAAGAAGTACGAGCCTACATTATGAAAAATGTGGTACCTGTTATGAAAATTCAGCGGAGTGAATTGGATAAAGATTTTTCAGATGCTGAAAAAGCAAGTATCGAAGAATTAAGAACAGAGCTGAAAGGTCTTCGCCAACAGCAACGTGGAAAATCAAAATCTTTACGTGGAGCAGGCGAACGCCCAAGCGTTGAGCAGAGAAAAGAAATGAGAGGAATGCGGAATCAGATGCATGAACTTATGAATGAAGCCGCTGTTATTTCGGAAGATTATGATGTCGAAATAACACGCCTTCTGGATGAAATAAGGGAAGAAGCCGAACAATGGAAAACCGATATCCATTTGATCATGGAAAAAAGTGGCATGAACCCTGAAAAAAGGCACAGGAAAATGGACAAAAGATCTCATAGTCGGGGACAGCAGCGCGGTGGCATGAATGAACCTTCACTCAGAAGGATTTTTACTCCTGAAGGTTTCCTGCTCTGGGATCCGTCAGCGCCATTAGAATTTGGGCCAGACCAAAACGCAAATAAGCTAAAGGTTAACATTTTCCCTAACCCGGCTTCCAACAACTTTCAGCTTGCAGTGGATATGACCGAAGAATTGCCAATTGAAATTATTATTATTGATAAAGACGGAAACACTATTAACGAATTTTCCGAAACGAGCGCTGGACCCGGTCTGTACACTAAAATCTTTAGCACAGAAGGTTTTAAAAGCGGTTTGTATTTTGTAAAGGTTAAAACCGGTCCAGATACATCTATCAACAGGCTCATAATTCAATAATAAGTCCGGCCTGAAAAATTGTTTTTATCTCACACTTTGCCCTTCTTTGTAAACAAGTGTGAGGATTTTTACCCACTCTAAATCTCCCTCTGCAAAACAGAGGGAGATTTTTTTTAACCCTTTCCCTGCTTCAGTTGCGGTATATACAAAAAGCAAATGTTGCAATAATTGTTGGTGAGGTACTTTCGGCGACCTTGAGTCTCTATGGTAAATATTGCCGGTGCTACGCACCTGGTATTTCTTCTTGTTTGCCATTTCTACAAATATTTCGGTGCTCTGCACCTTGTGTTTCTTCTTGTTTAGCGTTTCTACTTTGCCCGTAGGGCATTGAGAAAAAACGATTCCCATAATTACACCAATACCCCGTAAGGGTTTAACATTGCTTTGTTTGAAAATTAATATTTGGTATTATTAAACATCGTCTAAAAAATCAAACAAAAACCTTTCATCATAATCAATTTCAAATTTCTTCAAAAATTGAATGTATTCATCTCTGAATGTAACATTCTTGTGATGTTGTTCCTGATTAATAATATAATTGTAAACATCTTCTACCTGCGACCGGCCATAAGTAAACCCGCCATACCCCTCCTGCCAGGAAAATTTCCCACGGCATAATTTTTCATTATTGATGAACAAAGATGAATTCCTTTTTATATCGTGAACCGTTTCGGAAATAGATTTCACCGGATTCCATCCGATGAAAATATGAACATGATTTGAAACACCATTCACGATGATTGATTTTTGATTCATTCCGGTGATAATACCGCTAATGTATTCGAACACTCTGGAACGAATATTTTTGTGTAGTACGGCATTTCGGTTTTTAACGGCAAACACAAGTTGCACGTGGAGTTGTGTAAATACGCCTGGTTTCATAAGATTATTTATTAATGTTTATTCTCTTCCTACGGACGCTTTATGGTAGTCGGGGAATGTGGTTTATTATTCATTATTTGTTTTTTCTTGAACCTCTACGAGGTATTTCTTTTTATTATTGTTCGCCTTTTTCTATTACAATACCGAAACCGCTACGCGGTATTTATTTTTCTTATTGGTAATTATTTTTTTTACAATACTTGAACCTCTACGAGGTATTTCTTTTTATTATTGTTCGCCTTTTTTTTTATTATTGTTCGCCTTTTTCTACAATACCGAAACCGCTACGCGGTATTTATTTTTCTTATTGGTCATCGTTTTTTACAATACTTGAACCTCTACGAGGTAATACTCAATATTTCCAAACTTTCTACTACAATACCGAAACCGCTACGAGGTATGATTCGCTATTTTCCAAACTTTCTTTCTACTTTAACTGCTACGCGGTATTTTGATCTATGGTATTTTTGATTGAACCGTAGTTAAATTATACATTTCAATGATTTTCTTACCATATTTTTCGAGTTTCTTTTCGCCAAACCCTTTTACGGTTGACAAACCCTTTTCGGTAATTTCTTTCAGGCCGGCAATTTCCGCAGGCTCCTTATCGGTGCAGATAGCGTAGGCCGGTACAGCATCTTCATTTGCAAGTTTTTTCGTATTTCCCTTAGCTTCGAAAAAACTTTAAATGTCGCCACATCCAACTCGTGCCGGTAATCTTTTTTAACCTTTTCGTTTTTTGTTGGCACAAAAGCGACATCAACATATTTTACGCAAAAACACCACGAAGCCCCGTTTTCGTTTGATACCAATTGGTTTTCAACTTCAAGAACCTTGTGTGAACGTAAAAACCTGTTTAGATCTTCTATGAAAGTGCTGTTGTCGCTAACCGGAATTGTAAATATTTTTATTTGCATTTTTCAAAAAAAATTTTCCGCCTCTCCGTGAAATTTGCTTCGCATTTCACAGGGCAAGCCGGCGGTAGTAGAAACCGCGTTTTATAATGAACCCGCCAAAGGTGCGGAGCACCGGAATATTTTTTATCCCTGTCATTCTTTTAATATTTCGGTGCGCTGCACATTCCTTTTTCTTGGGGGTGCGTCTTTGCTACAAATATTTGCGGTGCTCTGCACCTCATTGTTTTTTCTTTATCCTCATTTCTGATATAAAAAATTATCTCTATTCGGCGAAGGCAGGGGTGGGAACTCTTTTCCCGCCAGCAAGTTTGCACGAAAATTGTCTTGTTACGCTACATTCCATTCCGCTACACCGGCCAATTTCCAGCAAACTTGCCCTGCCTGCCTGCATAGCTCAAAAGACCCTCACAGGTGAACTATTGGGCCGGGAGCGCCAGGCGAAAGCCGAAATTGTAGTTGCTATTGCCCGGGTAGTTGAAGTTGCGGTACGACACCCGGCAGTACGAAGCGTAGTCGCTCCAGCTACCGCCACGGATAACGCGGTAGGAACCCGTAGTTGGCCCTGTAGGGTTGTTGCTGCCGTAAGGAAATGTGCTGCCATACCAGTCGCCGCACCACTCCACCACATTGCCACTCATGTCGTGCAGGCTTAGCTCGTTTTGGGATTTTGTGCCTACCGGGTGGGTTTGGGAGCTGCTATTAATGTAGTACCATGCATAGTAAGTTAGTACACTTTCAATGTTTGTTCCTGCCCATTGGTCGTTGTACGTTCCAGATGACTGTCCGGCGGTTGCGCCACGTGCTGCCGCTTCCCACTCGGCCTCGGTGGGCAGGCGGCCCCCCGCCCACTGGCAGTATGCGTTTGCGCCATACCAGCTTACCTCTATCACCGGGCAATCGCTGGTGGGGGCATAGCTGCTACCGCCAAAATAAAATGAGGTTCCATTGTGGTCAATGGCGCAATAGCTAATATCCATATCAATATATTCCACATTGCCATAAGTTGGGTCGTTAAAGCTACCGTTGGCGTTGCAGCCTATCTCGTTAAGGAAATAGATGTACTGGGCGTTGGTAATTTCGTGCCTGCTCATCTGAAAACTGCTGATTGTAACATTTACCACGGGGTCGCCAAGTGGGAAAACGCCGCCGGCTACTTGTACGAGTTCCACGCCAGGAGGAGCCGTGCTGGCAAAACTGATGCCTACATTGTCACTTGCACTACAACCGTTTTCGTCAAAAACCGTCCATTCAAGGGTATAGCTGTTTCCGGCAACTCCGCTGAATTCACTCATTGGGTTGCCCGGCTCGGAAACGAGGCCCCCTGTGCCACTTATAATATCCCAAATGCCGTAACCTCCGGCCGGAGGGAAGTTGCCCTGCAAAGTAGTCGTAGTGCCGGCAATATTTATCTGATCGGGGCCGGCGTTGGCATCGGGAGGTTCATCAAAACAAGCGGTCATTGTGTCGGAAACGGAAACGGTGCATGGCGAAATGGGTATTGCAGTAACAACAAGGTGAATGCAGACTTGCTGCCAATCTATAAATGATGGGTAGTAAACTGCATTCAAAAGGTAAATATTATTAAAAAAACCGCATCCGTCATAAGTAGCCCAAATTACATTGGAATAATTTTCGGATGTTGCTGCAAGCTGAACTACATCGCCCCAGCATACCGTTTGATCCGGGCCTGCATTTATCGTTGGCAATGAATTAATATTGAGTTGCATTTCATCGGAATTTAAAATATTGCAGGGTGGATCGGATAAAGCGGTAATCGTAAGTGTAACGCCGCCATACAAAATATCATTCGGACTTGGGGTATAAACAGGATTAATTTGAGTGGGATCATCAAATATGCCGTCGCCACTTGTAGCCCAAAGCAGCGAAGAATAATTTGATGCCATAGCATCTTCAATCAAATAAACGGTATCTTCACAAATGATTGCATCCTGGCCTGCATAAACTTCAGGCTCAATGCAAATAAATGTTTCAAAGTTCCACACAGGGCCTTCGGTGCTGTTGCCGTGGTCATCATGGGCTGTTATTTTCCAAAAGTAAGTGGTCGAATGTTCAAGCTGGCTTACGATAAAAGTCTTATTTATCACTCCGGCTTGAAACAATTGCGGGGGATTTGTTGTTCCGAAATAAACATCAAAAGTTAAAGGGTCGTTTTCCGGATCGCTGCACTCCCACGATAAGTCAATCTCAAACAACTGGCCCGTTGCACTGTCGGGCGGTGAGGGGTTTGAGGGAGCGGCAGGCGGCTCGTTTACCACCAAAGCTCCGCAGTTTTCGTACCATTCCGTGCCGTTAAAATAATTAAGGCAGTTGGTAGTACTGTTGTAAA
>CBDUSJ010000069.1:0-9453 GCA_965369845.1 uncultured bacterium
TCCCGTGATGGTCGGGATAAAGACCGGTAACCATAGTATAATGATTTGGAAATGTTTTTGTGGGGAAAGACGGTATCATCGAAACGGCTTTAACTCCCTCTTCTGTAATCCTGTCAAGGTTTGGAGTGTTGGCATTATCAGAATAATCCCAACGGAAACCGTCTAAAGAAAGGATTACAAGATAGGGATGGTCGTCTTTATCACCCTTAGTATTTATGTTGTTACAGGAATAAAATCCTGACATAAAGATTATCAGGACAATTATTCTGTAAAAGTTCTTTTTAATAAATGTTTGATAAATTTTCATTTCAGTGAGTTTTTTTTGAATTCATGAGTCTGGTATAAAAAGCCGCGAAACTTGTCCGTATGGATGCGCGAATTATTAAATTTATTGCTACTGATTATCTGTAATATACGATATGAAAAATATCATTCTGAACCTTTTTAGACTGGACTCATTCATTATTTGTAAAAATATTTTTTGTTATATAAAGAAAACAGAAAAAAAAAGAGGTTCAGCACTGAACCTCTTTTTTAGTAAAAAAAATTGTTTTAGTTGAAGATATAGCGAATGCCAATCTGAGCCTGCCATCTTGAGCTCATCACACCCGAGTCGCCGTAATTATAAATATCGTCAACATCTGTCGGGCCATCATAAGTGAACTTAGGAGTGGTGCCATTTTCCTCGAACCCTTTGAATTTGATCAGTTGGTAAGCACTGTTACTAATATACCTTCTTGCACCCCATTCTTTACAAAGGAGGTTTGTAAAGTTAAAGACATCGAATGTAAGCTGAAGTGTGTGTCTTTTACCACCTGCATTAAGATAGAAATCCTGGATAAATTTTAAATCAATAATATTATAGAAAGGAAGTCTTGCTCCGTTTCTTTCAGCATAATCGCCACGGTGTTTGTTCAGGTATTTATCATTTTCGATAAACTTATTAAGGTTTTGCCACTGCTGGTCGGCAGAAATATAATCTTCATCACCGGGGCTCCCAATATCAACCAGGATAATATCATCCTGATGTTCTGGAATATAAATCAGGTTTCCGGCATTTTCACCCTCGCCGTTAAGGTTTCCGTAGTCGTTATAAACATAAGAAAAACGCTGTCCTGATTCTCCGTTATAAACAAGGCCGATAGTAGTGGCAAAATGATTTGCATACTCAGCTTTGTAAGAAACAAATGCCAGAACCCTTGAACCGAGATCGAAATCGGAATAGCTGAGCTTAAGATCATTAAGGCCGTCAACAGTTTCCATGTATCTCCACTGTGAGGAGTTCTGTGACGAAGTGCCGTCATTCAGCGCCATAGCACGTCCAAAGGTGTAAGCGACACTTGCGGTAAAACCATTCATGAATGGTTTAGTAAGCTGGGCAGTGAAGTTATAGGTGTATCCTTCGCTGGTATTTGTTCCAAGTATGATGCGGGTGTATGCAGATTCTATTTTCTCACCCGGGTATAACGGACGTTCATCCGGTGTTCCGGTTAAATGTTTGCCTTCGGCCGGTTTTTCATTTATGTTGAAATAAAGAACGTTATTCATGGTTTTGGTATAAATAACTTCAAAAGTACCTATCATATCCCAGGGAAGTTTACGGTCAACAGCTACACTGCCTCTGAAAACCTGGGGATATTTAAAATCTTTTGAAAAAAGGTCCATCTGGCCTGAAGGGATCGGGTCCTGAGCGCCGAAGTCAGTGGCAGTGTATTGGTCGTTCCATTGCGGGCGGAACCAGATGGGGATACCCCATGCGCCTTTTTGATAAACACCACCGATTGCCAGTCCATTGTTTGTGTAACAACCTCCCGGCCATACAAGCGGGAGACGGCTTGTGAAGATACCGATTCCACCACGAAGCTGAGTAATCTTGTCGCCATTAATGTCCCAGTTAAAACCAATACGAGGATTGATCATCAACTGTGATTTTGGCATTTCACCGGCTTTGGCGCCGTAAGTGTCAAGTCCGTAAGAATGGATTTTTGCAAGTGTTGTGTCGTTGAAACCATCCCAGATATATTCTTTTCCGTGTGCATTTGGTTTGTCAAGGAACATTGGAATATCAAAACGAACACCAAAAGTTAACTTCAAGTCATCATTAGCCTGCCATTCGTCCTGAACATAAAAACCAAACTGGAATGTGCGGAAATCAGCAGCCGCTTGCGAACCGTCGCCAACAATATCATCAACAAGAGAATAACCTCTTTCGTACTGATAAGCAGAAATGGAATCTGTGTTCCAATTCATAAAATCGTTCATATTACTGTAACGGTATTCACCAAAGGCTTTTCTGATAAAGAGATTATATGTTTTACTCAACTCCAAATTCACGCCAAAAGTAATTGTGTGAGGACCCTTATAAAGTGAGAAATTATCAGTGATAGTTAGGATGTCCTGATTGAGCTCGTTACCTGTTGAGTATGGTTCTGAACCGGCATATATCGTACCACTGCCATCGTAGATTCTTAAAGCAGGGAACTTTCCGCCAATTGGATCGCGGTTATCGCGTACTGTCGTATATCCGACAATCAGGTTGTTCGACTTGTTATTCCAGTTGCTTTTCAGCTCGGCGGCAAACGAATTGGTGGTGCTTGGAAAATACTGTCCGTTATTTGAAAAAGAAATAGACCTGTTAGATGATCTCGGAGGCATTGTGGCAGTGCTTTTCACATAGCTGTTACGAAGAGTTAATTTATGGATTTTACTGATGTTCCAGTCAACACGGACAAGAATTTTATCACTATCGAGTTTTCTTGTTGATTCAAGAAATGTTCCGGGATCATATCCGTATCCTCTGAGTTTGTCGGCAAAAGCATTAATAGCTCCAATATCTGAATCTCCCGTATAATCTTCAAAAACGAATGGCTGAGGAGTTTCATCTCTTTGAAATTCGGCGCTCAGGAAAAAGAAAAGTTTATTTTTGATGATCGGGCCGCCGATACGGGCGCCATACGTTTTTGCTGTAAAGTCGGGGAGCTTTTCTCTTAAACTGTCAACAGATTCAATATTATAAGGAGTTTTACCGGCAAAGTTCTGGTTACGGAATAACATATATGCCGATCCTTCAAATTCATTTGTGCCCCTGCGTGTAACAGCGTTAATACTGGCGCCGGCAAATCCACCCTGGCGAACATCGTAAGGAGCAATTACAATCTGGAACTGATCAATCGCATCCAAGGAAATTGAAGTAGCTCCTGTCTGACCGCCGTTAGTGCCGCTGGCTGAAAGTCCGAATACATCATTATTAACAGCGCCATCGATAGAAATGGCATTATACCTGTTGTTCATTCCGGCAATAGAAATTGCGCCGTATGTGCTAACTTTTGCCTGTGGCGTCATTTTTACAAAGTCGGCAATGCTTCTTGTAATGGTCGGTAATTTCTGGATTTCACTATTACTGACTACAGTTTCAGCGCCTGTTCGGTTTCCATCGAAAATGTCACTTTTAGGCGCTACAATTTCCACACCTTCAAGCGCCTGTGCCTGTTCGCTGAGATTAACGTCCAGTTTGAATGTCTGACCTAAAGCCAGAAAGATACCTTCTTGAACAAAAGGTTCGTAACCTACAAAAGTAACGGTTACTGTGTATGGCCCCCCAACATTCATATTTGGAATCCTGAAGTAACCATTCAAATCCGTGATAGTTCCGTACTGTGAACCCGAGGGTACATCAACGGCTACTACAGTTGCGCCTGGCAACGATTCGTTATTGGCGCCAATTATTTTGCCATTGATCCCTGATGTTGTGGTTCCTTGCGCAAAAATTGCCTGTATGCTGAAAACCAAGGCAATTGATAGCGCAATCCTAAGTAATGATTTTTTCATACGCATTAAATTTAATTTGATTTGAAAATTAATAATTATCTATTTGTAATAAATTTAGTGGATAAAAATATATAAATTAATTTGCCTTTTTAAAAAATTAAAAAAAACTTATTTGCATTATAAGATTAATTAAATCAAAGTATTATGTTGTATCGTTAATAAGTTTTCAAGTTGTTTTATAAATAATCCCACAACAAAAAAGTTATTTAAAAACAAAGGCAAAAATAAATTTTATTTAATACGGATGAATTATTTTTTATTAATTTTTTATTAACTTTAACGTCAATTTTTAAATCTATGATTATGCAAAAATTTACAATAGTGCTGGTTCTTTTGATTTCTGTTGTGTTTACTAAAGGAGTTAATGCCGGTAATTTTGAACTAAACTCACCGGATGGTAAAATAAAACTTATTGTGGAAACTGCTGACAAAATACAGTTTTCGGTTTTTTACAACAATATTGAACTATGCTCGGCATCCGGCATTTCGATGAGTCTGAAAAACGGACAAATTCTTGGCGAAAACTCACACATAAAAAAAGCATTTACCAGGAAAGTAGATGAAACAATTATTCCGGTTGTTAAAGAAAAACGGTCGATTGTCGAAGATAATTATAATGAGCTTGTAATAAATTTCAAGGGAAATTACAGCCTGAATTTCAGAGTTTATAACGATGGCGTTGCATACAGGTTCAGCACAAATTTTAAGAAAGATATTACTGTAAAAGATGAGGAAGTTATTTTCACCTTTGCAGAGAACGATTCAATTTATTTTCCGGAAGAGGAGAGTTTTTTTACCCACTCCGAAAGACTTTATTCTTACCTTTCGGTAAAAGAAATTGATACAAGCATGATGTGTTGTGTGCCTGCCCTTGTATGCAAGCCCGGCGGTATAAGAGTTGCAATTACCGAATCCGGACTGCTGGATTACCCGGGGCTTTATCTTACGGGAACTAACACGGAAGAATCTGTACTTAAAGTAAAATTTCCCAAATATCCGCTAACGGAAAAAAAATTAAGCGACAGGGATTTCAAGGTTATCGAACGTAAAGATTATCTTGCTGTTACAGCGGGGAAGAGAAATTTCCCATGGAGAATCCTGATAATTACTGATAATGATGGAGGCCTAATCGAAAGCGATATAGTTTACCGGCTGGCATCCCCTAACCGGCTTGCTGATTTTTTCTGGATTGAACCCGGAAAAGTTGCCTGGGACTGGTGGAATGCTCTAAACATCTACAATGTTGATTTTAAATCCGGGATAAATACCGACACATATAAATATTATATCGACTTTGCTTCAAAGTATGGAATTGAATATATTATTCTGGATGAAGGATGGTCGGACACCGAGGATTTATTATCTGTAAATCCCGACATCGATATGGAAGAACTTATGGCTTACGCCGAAAAGAAAGACGTTGGCGTGATTCTCTGGGTTGTATGGCTTACGCTTGACAGGCAGATGGAAGAAGCATTGAACCGGTTTGAAAAATGGGGTGTGAAAGGAATTAAAGTTGATTTTATGCAACGGGACGATCAGAAGATGGTTAATTATTATGAAAAAGTAGCCGCCGAAGCTGCCAAAAGAAAAATGATTGTTGATTTTCACGGGGCATACAAGCCTGCAGGTTTGCGCCGGACTTATCCGAATGTTCTTACCCGTGAAGGTGTAAAAGGCCTTGAAAACAGCAAATGGAGTTATGCGATAACTCCTGAACATGATCTTATTTTACCGTTTACGAGGATGCTTGCCGGCCCTATGGATTACACGCCGGGCGCTATGCTCAATGCAGGCAAAAATCATTTTTTTCCTGTTTTCAGCCGCCCGATGAGCCAGGGAACAAGGTGCCACCAGCTTGCAATGTATGTTGTTTACGAAAGCCCCTTGCAGATGCTGTCCGACAGCCCTTCAAATTATTATAAAGAACCCGAAACAATGGAATTCTTAAGCCAGGTACCTGTAGAATGGGACGATACTAAAGTGCTTAAAGCAAAAGTTGGAGATTATGTGATCATAGCAAGGAAAAACGGAGATGACTGGTACATTGGTGGAATGACCGACTGGCAGCCAAGAGAATTTTCAATAGACTTGTGGTTTTTGGAAGACGGGAAATACAAGTTATTTGCATGGGAAGACGGAATTAATGCAGAAAATAATGCTGTTGATTTTAAAGTAACAGAAAAAGATATCACTAAAAATGACTCAATAACTATAAAAATGGCGCCGGGCGGGGGATATGCCGGGATAATTAAAAAAATTGAGAAATAAATTCTTTAATTTCCTGCAACATTTGTTATCAATCTTAATTTGTGGGTATATTTTTTTTTATCCACATTAAAAATACCTTGGTGATCGATTTTATCAATACGAACTTTTCCTGAAGCGTGTATTATGTTTTCGTCCTCAAGAATAATTCCAACGTGAATAATGTTATTTTCCTCATCATCAAAAAAAGCAAGGTCGCCGCAATTGGATTCGGAAATAAGATGTATTGCTTCGCCCTGTCGTGCCTGGTAAGTTGCATCCCTGTTGAGCCGGATGCCGTTTATCTTAAAAACAATTTGAACAAAACCCGAGCAGTCGAAACCAAATAACGATCTGCCACCCCACAAATAAGGCGCATTAATAAATTCTCTTGCAGTTTCGGCAATTTTTTTTCTGTTCGGTTTTTCAGGCATCGGAAAGCTTTCTCCGGAAAAAAGAAATTTACGCCCCTCTATGCTGAGAATATTTCCCTTGATTCCATTGAGATTGCTGCCTGAAAGGATTTTAATCGCTGAATTATTGTGATCATCAACTACCTCTGATATTAATTTTTTTGGAAAAATATCAGTGATTTTTTGCAATTCAAAAAATTTATTTTCCGTAATCGGCATAAATTGTTTTTCATCAATCCAGCCTTCGTAGTTGTCAAAAGCTCCCCGTATCAGCTTCCACTGTTCATAAGAATCTATAATTCTGAATGTTTCGCCAAACAACAACTGGCTGACCATTTCTGATTTGTCGGATGCGTCGGCCTTAACCGGCGCTAATGTGAGATCACAAAACCCAAAGTTTACCATAATGAAATTTTTTACAATTTTAATAAATATTAACGAATAATATTTGAAAGTTGATAGTTTCGGAAAAATATTCTTATTTTCGTGTCTCTTTAAAATAAAATTTTGCATGAAAAAAATTTGGACATTTCTCAGGAATCATTATTCCGATATTTATAAAGGTATTTTATTGTTGATCAGTCTTGTAATTCTTGTTTCATTTTTTCCGAAGGAAGCAAAATTCAAATATGAATTTACGAGAGGAAGACCATGGATGAATGAAGATCTGATAGCGCCATTTGATTTTGCCGTTCTAAAATCACAGCAGGATATCCAGAAAGAGAAAGATGATATTCTAAAAAACAGAAATCTCTATTTTACTTTCGATCTGGAACTGAACGATGATATCAGAATAGATTTTGTGAATGATTTCCAGTCTCTTTGGAATTTAAAATATCAGGATGAACAGGAAGAGTTAAAAAAAATAACTGAAGAAAAAGGGCAGAAGATACTTGATGGCATCATAACAAGGGGAGTTATCAAACCTGTTTCGGAAATTGAGAACCGGCCGCAGGATTTCAGAATTACCCTGATTATTCAAAATACTGCCGAACAGGTAAAACTCTCCGATCTTTTCGATATTCATTCAGCTTATGAAACTGTTCAAAAACAAGTGAATGAAGCTGAAAACGTTGACAAGGAGCTTTTAATTCAATTGTTCGAGAATGCCATTGCCCAAAATGTTTTTTTTAATAATAAAGTTACAAAAACTGAAGAACAAAAACTTATCGACCAGATATCGCTTACCAAGGGGATGGTTCAGAAAGGTGAAAGAATAATTTCAAAGGGCGACCTTATCACCAAAAATAAATACCAGGTTCTCGAATCGCTGCGAACGGAATATGAATCGAGGCTCGGTACTTCAACAAATTATTATCTGATTCTTACAGGGCAGGTTTTGCTGGTAGCTATTTCGCTCCTGGTTCTTACGTTCTTTCTTTATTTTTTCAGGAGAGACATTCTTGATGAGAATAAAAAGGTTGTGTTAATTCTTCTTATCATTATTCTGATGGTTTTTATTACAAGCCTTGCTCTGAAATTTGATGTTCAGTATATTTATCTTGTGCCTATTTGTCTTGGGCCAATTCTTATCAGAGTATTTTTCGATACAAGACTTGCATTGTATGTTTATCTTATTACAATTATTCTGATAGGCTTTTTGGTGCCAAACGGCTTCCAGTTTGTGTTTATGCAGTTTATTACCGGCATAATTACAATATTCAGTATAATTAATCTTCAACGTAGATCTCAATTTTTATTTACCTCGCTGGTTATTTTCCTATCCTATTCTGCTATTTACACCGGTTTGATACTTATTCATGAAGGCAGTATTCACGAGATAAGGCTGGTTAATTACGCGATGTTTGCAGGGTCGGCAATCCTTATTCTTTTTGCTTATCCGCTGATTTTCCTTTTTGAAAAAATATTCGGTCTTGTTACCAATGTTACTTTACTGGAGCTTTCCGATACAAACGGTAAATTGCTGAGAGAATTATCAAGGCGGGCGCCCGGCACTTTTCAACATTCTCTGCAAGTGGCAAATCTGGCTGAGGAATCTTTGCATGAAATTGGGGGAGATACTTTACTTGCAAGAACAGGCGCTTTATATCACGACATCGGTAAAATGGATAATTCTATTTATTTCATCGAAAATCAGGTAACCGGCGTTAATCCACACGATGAGCTCACTTATGATGAAAGCGCAAGAATTATTATAAATCATGTTATTAGAGGTATCGAAATAGCTAAAAAACATAAACTTCCCGAGCAGATCATCGATTTCATCAGAACCCATCACGGAACCAGAAAGGTTGATTATTTTTATCAGAAACAAAAAAATGATTTTCCTGATGATATTATCGACGAGCAAGACTTTACATACTCCGGCCCAATACCCTATTCAAAAGAAACATCGGTGGTAATGATGACTGACTCGGTTGAGGCTGCATCGCGAAGTCTGAAAGTTATCGATGAACAAACAATTAACGACCTTGTGGAAAATGTTATCAACAAACAAGTTGAAACCGGACAGTTTATTAATTCGGATATTACATTAAGAGATATTTCGAAAATTAAAAAAATACTGAAGAAAAAACTGATGAACATTTATCATATCAGGATTGAATATCCCTCCTGAACCTGACTTTACAAAGAATAAAAGATAAATCCCAAAATACAAGCGCTAAATAATAATGAGTCTGGTATAAAAAGCCGCGAATGCGCGAATTATTAAATTTATTGCTACTGATTATCTGTAATATACGATATGAAAAATATCATTCTGAACCTTTTTAGACTGGACTCAATAATTAAAGAAAAAATATCGAATAATGTTGCGCCGTGCAAGTCCATTAGGTGGGGATTATTAGGCGTATTGAAATAATGAAACACCTTTTAGCAAACCCGTCCCGATTGATAAAATCGGGATTCGGTAAGGTCTGGTCAACCGCCGGAAGCGAGTTTTGCATAAACAGCAAACGAGGGAAAGGCAATAGAAGTTTTGATTTTCTTGGATTCACGCATT
>CBDUSJ010000070.1:0-9362 GCA_965369845.1 uncultured bacterium
ACGTGGTAATGTTTTTTGCTGACAGGTGGTAACGTTATTATTCGATGCTGAAATTAACTCTTTAACTTTTCAACTCCCGATACGCTAATGCTTCGCTATCAGGATATCCGCTTTGCTTAGACATTCAACCATTTAACAATTCAACCCTGATTGAATAGTTACACTTCGTTTCACATTCCACAGGGTAAACAATTTAACAATTTAACTCTTTAACTTTTCAACCCTTCAACTCTTCAACTCTTTAACTCTTTAACCCTTTAACTCTTCAACCCTTCAACTCTTTCTCCATAACTGTTTCCTTCGATCAGGTATTTTCCCTTAAAGATTTGAAACCTTCCCCTAAAACTTCATTGGCATTTATCACGGTCATAAACGCTTCAGGGTCGGTTTCGCTTATAAAGTCTTTCAATATCTGATATTCCCGGCGGTTTACGGTAGTGTAAATCACTTGTTTCTCCTTGCTGTTATACATGCCTTTTCCGATAAACATCGTCCCTCCTCTTTTCAGGTCGTTGATGATTTTATTTCTAATTTCATTTTGTTTTTCAGAAACAATGAACAGGGTCTTTTCATAAGAAATTCCCTCAAGGGTAATATCAATGACTTTTCCTGAAATATAGATCACAATCCACGAATACAATGGGATTTTCCAATCATGGAAAACTGCCAGACTAAGAAGAACAATTACGGAATCAACCCAGATCATCAGCATACCGAGTGGAAATCCGGTAAATTTTGAAAATATCATCGCCACAATATCCGACCCTCCGGAAGTTGCTTTTGATTTAAAGATAAGTCCGAGTCCAAAACCAATAAGCGCTCCACCAAAAACACAGGAAAGCAACACCTGATCTCCAATATTCAACGGATCATCTTCTCCAACAAACCATGTCAGGGTATCCATAAAAACGGAGGTTAAAACAAAACCCACAACTGTTTTAACACCAAACCGGGGACCTAAAATTTTTATTCCTATTATAGTTAAAGGAATATTTAAAATCAAAGCGAACAAGCCTATCGGAACTCCGTCGGGCCAGAAGGAAAAAATATCTTTTGTCAGGTAATGGACAATAATGCTAATGCCATACACTCCTCCCGGAACAATTTTGTAAGGATTGATGAAGAAGACAAAACCTGCTGCCAGAATAAACGAACCGATAACTATCAGGCTGTATGCCTTAAACCATGATTTGCTGAATGGTTTTTCTTTTGTTAAAAATGCCATTTTTATAAGGTTTTGATTTAACGTTATTGAAAAAATGGCGGCAAAAGTAGATGGTTTTTATATTTGACAAAACAAATTTTAGAATATTTTTTATTGTATTGATTTTCAGGAAATTCAATCGTTCTCAGATTCTTTTATGATAAGAAAAATAGTTTCATCATCTTTTTTCATACGATACTCTTCACGTGCAAATTTTTTGATGTATTCTTTATTTGTTTCCAATTCGTGTAACTGGGTGCTGTCTTTTCTTATTTCATTTTCGTAAAACCGTTCCTGTCGTTCTGCTTCTTTTAATTCTTCTGAAAGTTTAAAAAGCCGTGTCCAGCTATTTTGATCAAAATAAATCATCCAGACAAGAAATCCAATCAATACCAAAATAAAACGATTTTTTAAAACTGATTTTACTGATTTGTTCATAGTTTTGGGTTAAGGTTTTTACAAAAGTAATATTTTTTTTATGTATCGGATTTTCAAAATAATTTACTTAGAAACATCAAGTAATTTTTTCATTTTTCATTATCAAACTGATTTATATATCTTTAGAAAATAATTTACTTCTTCAATACAATACTTTTTTTAAAAACATGTTTATTTTTTTACATAATATAATTATTGTCATTAATATATAATATACTATTTTTGCATTCATTATTTACTTATTTCAAGAATTTTAATTTTTAAACATAAATCAATAATTATTAACTTATTTACTAACTAAAACTATTAAAAATGAAGTTATTTACAGAATTAACAAAACCAGGAAAGCTTGTTTTACTCGTAGCCTTGCTAATCTCGATGACGGTGCTCCATGCAGAAAAAATTGAATACAAAGATGCTTGGGCGAAAACCGGCTACACTTTGACAAATCAAAGTCAGGCAGGTGTTTTAATTAACTTCTCGATTAATGAATTCAGTTTTTCTGAAATCATTATCGATGGCACACCTATGCAGAACATTTATCTACCCGGCACACTTCTTCCAAATGATGAAGGCGCTCCCGACCTTCCGGGAATGGGAAAATACTTTGCAATTCCTCAGGGAGCAAAAGCAGTACTTACAGTAAAGAACTACCGCACTGAGACTTTCTCAGATGTTGAAATTGCACCGGCGCCCAGAATCCCATTGGATACTGATGATGGCCCGTTGCAGTATGTAAAAAATGAAAGAATTTATCAAACCGATGCATTCTATCCTGCAGAACCTTTCAAACTCTCAGACCCAACACAGATCAGGGGAGTTGATGCAGTTATCCTCGGTATTACTCCTTTTCAGTATAATCCGGTTACAAAAGAATTAATTGTTTACCGCGATATTGAAGTTGAAATAACTTTTGAAGGTGGCAATGGACATTTTGGCGAAGACCGCCTCCGCAGCCGCTGGTTCGATCCTATTCTTCAGGACGCATTCTTTAATTACGAATCGCTTCCTGAAATTGATTATAGCGCAAGGGTTGAAAACCGCACAGAAGGACAAGTTGGATTTGAATATCTGATAGTTGTTCCTAACGATCTTATTTTCTCAACATGGGCAGAAGAGCTCAGAGTGTTCCGTACAAACCAGGGTATCCTTACCGGAATTGTAACTCTTGATGAAATTGGCGGTAGCACTACCGGTATTCTCGAAAATTATTTTCATGACGCATTCAATAACTGGGATATTCCACCCGTTGCCGTATTGATTATGGCCGACTTTGGAACAGACGCCGGCAACAGAATTATTGCTCCGATATTTGACGGAGCTGCTTCGGACAATGTTTATGCCGATGTTACAGGCAATGATCTTCCGGATATGGTTTTTGCAAGGATGACGGCACAAAATGCAACACACCTTGAAACAATGGTTACAAAGGCTATTAACAATGAAGCTGATCCTCCAACCAATTCCGATTACTATGCAAACCCGATTACAGCATGTGGGTGGCAAACATCACGTTGGTTTCAGATTTGTGCCGAATCAGTCGGCGGGTTTTGGAATAATGTTCTTGGAAAAGAAACTACCAGGATAAATTGCGTTTACAGTGGTAACCCAAACGTTGATCCATGGTCAACAGCCACAAACACTCAAATGGTACTTGATGTTTTCGATCCAGACGGACTTGGTTATATACCTGAAAGCCCGTCAACATTAGGCGGCTGGACAGGCGGTAATGCAACAATGGTTAATAACGCAATTAACAGCGGCGCTTACATGCTTCAGCACAGAGACCACGGCGGCGAAACTGGCTGGAGTGAACCACCTTATTCGAACAGCGATATTAACGGACTGTCGAACGAGGACCTTGTTTTTGTTTTCTCAATTAACTGTCTTACCGGTAAATTTAATATTCCAGGCGAATGTTTTGCCGAGAAATTCCACCGCCATACTTCGGGTGGTAACAATGCCGGAGCGCTTGGTATTATTGCTGCATCTGATATTTCCTATTCATTTGTTAACGATACTTATGTTTGGGGTAGTTACGACAATATGTGGCCTGACTTCCTCCCGCAATTTGGCCCACCAACGCCAATTATTCAGGAAAGAGATGTGTTACCTGCATTTGGAAATGCTGCAGGAAAATACTTTCTCCAGCAGTCAAATTGGCCTTACAACACAAGCAGCAAACAAATTACATACTACCTGTTCCATCATCATGGCGATGCCTTCACCTCAGTATATTATGAAATGCCGCAGAATTTAGCTGTAACACACAATCCTATTCTTTACAGCGGTGAAACAGTTTTTACAGTTACTGTTGAAGAAGGGGCATTTATTGCTCTCACAGTTAACGGAGAAATCATTGGCGTTGCCGAAAGCACCGGTGGAGCAACCAACATCACTATTGAGCCGCAGATGCCGCCAAACGAGATGCTTGTTACAATTACAAAACAAAACTATTTCCGTTACGAATCAATCGTAGATATTATTCCTCCTGAAGGACCTTATGTTGTAGGTGACTCTTATGAAATCAACGATGCATCAGGAAACAACAACGGAATGATGGATTACGGCGAAAGCATTTCACTGCACATGACAATGAAAAATGTTGGTGTTGAACTGGCTGAAAACGTTACTGTTACCATGACAACTACTGACCCGTACGTTACTATTACCGACGGCGAAGAGTTCTTTGGCAATTTTGACCCTGACCAAACTATTACGATCAACGATGCTTTTGCTTTGGATTGTGCCGAAAATATTCCCGACGGACATAATGTAAGTTTTAAACTTTCATCAACAGATGGAACTGATGTTTGGGAAAGTTATATCAACATTACGGGACATGCACCTGAACTTAAATTTGAAGAATACACCATCGATGATTCTTCAGGAAATAATAATGGAATTCTCGATCCCGGAGAAACTGCAATTATGATAATTACAGTTAAAAATACAGGTTCTGCCGATGCATACAATGTAATGGGATTACTCACTACTACCGATCCTTACATTACTATCTTGACTACAGATCCTCAGGAATACGGCGATTTACTTCCTGATGAAACAGCAGATGCAAACTTCACGGTTTCTGCAGATGAAAGTATTCCCGCAGGATATATCGCCGAGTTGGATATTTCTTTTACTGCCGATATGGGTATCAGCCAGCAGGATGTTATCGAACTTGTATTCCCGGATTATTGTTATCCAACTGCTAACTGTACTTATGGTGATGGATTTACCGGCTTCTCACTCGAATCTATCAGTAACATGAACAGCGGTTGTAGCCCTAATGGTTATGGGGATTTCACCGGTATGAGTACTGACCTCCAATCCGGAACAACTTACACGGTTCAATGGGAAACAGGTTACAGCGATCAATACGCATGTCTATGGATAGACTTGAACGGTAATAAAGAATTTGAAGATTCGGAAAGATTGATTGACGATTTCCACATGTCAAATGCCGGACAGGTTTACAGTACCGACTTTACTGTTCCTACCAGTGTAATGAGCGGTGAAAAACGTCTCAGGATCAGGGCTAACTGGCAAAATTCAGCAGCCGATCCTTGCGCAAATTTCACTTATGGTGAAACCGAAGATTACACAGTTGTTATCGATGCCGGCCTTTACCCGCCTCCACAGAATCTCGCTGCTCAGGTTGACGACAATGATGTTATTCTTACCTGGGATGTCCCTGAAGATCTTATCGGATACAATGTTTACAGAGACGGAGGTATAATTGCTGAAGAGATCACTGAAACAACATACATCGATATGGACCTTGATCCTGGCACATATTATTACACAGTTACTGCTGTTTATGATGACGGTATGTCGGCTCCGGCCGGTCCTGTGCCAGCTACTATTTCGGGAAGCGGTTCCATTATTTTCGAACCATTCGAAGATTATAATGCCGGAGAACAACTGGTGATTCAGGCAGTTGCCATGGGTATCGACTACTGGACAACCTGGAGCAATAATCCGGGTAGCGCAGAAGACCCATACGTAACCGATGACCAGGCTCATAACGATAATAATTCAGTTGTGATTGAGGGAACAAATGACGCTGTATGCCTGTTTGGCGATAAAACCGAAGGAAAATATTCAGTAAGCTTCTTTGTTTATGTTCCAAGCGGCTTCTTCGGATATTTCAACCTTCTTCAGGAATTTAACGGTGCAAACAGCCAGTGGGGTATGCAGGCCTTCTTCGATGCAGGTGGTATCGGAACAGTTGATGCCGGAGGCCAGGGCGCTGGAGTATTCAATTACAATTATGACGAGTGGATATACGTTGAACTTATTATTGACCTGAACAGCGATTGGGGTGAGATGTTCGTAAACGGTGCTGACGTTGTTCAGTGGCAATGGAGTGGCGGTTGTTTTGGCACCGGAACTCTGAACCAGCTTGGCGCAATGAACCTTTATGCCTGGGCCGACAACGGTACACCAAAAGTATACTTTGATGATATCGACTTTAAAGTATATAATCCATTACCGCCTCCGACTAACCTTGAAGCAACGGTTGACAATAATGATGTAACTCTTACATGGGATGCTCCGACAGGTGAAGCCTTTATCGGGTATAATGTTTATCGTGACACAGAATTGATCGCCACTGAAATCACAGAAACTACTTACCTTGACGAAGACCTGCTGCCTGACACCTATGATTTCGATGTTAAAGCAGTTTATGATGACGGCATTTCAGCCGGCGCAGGCCCTGTTGAAGCAACTATCGAAGGTGGAACCGACCGTGATATGGTAGTTCTGGAGATGGCAACGGGCACATGGTGCCAGTATTGTCCCGGCGGTGCAATGGGCGCCAGCGACCTTGTTAATAACGGACACAATGTTGCTGTTGTCAGATATCACTACGGTGATGACTATCAAACAACTGGATCCGCTGCCCGTATTTTATATTACGGAATCACCAATTATCCGACAGCAGAATTTGACGGTGTAATTGAACATGTTGGTGGTAATCAAACTCAGAGCCTTTACCTGACATATCTGCCATTATACGAACAGAGAGCATCGAAAGTGTCTCTGTTTACACTGTACGTTGAACCATGGGCAACAAGCGCTTCAACATTTGAGCTTCACATAACTGCCGAAATGATATATAATTCTTATCCGGGAACAAATTTAGTTCTTCAATGTGCTCTTACCGAATCACATATTCCTGAGAACTGGTGGGGTATGACGGAAGTTAACTTCGTATGTCGTGATATGTTACCCGATGAGAATGGAACTCCACTCAGTTTAACTTTTGGAGTTCCACAAAATATTCTTCTCGACCTTGAAGTTCTTCCTTATGACCTTAACAATTGCGAACTCGTTGTTTTCATCCAGGATAACGACACCAAGGAAATTCTCCAAGCTACCAAAATTGATCTCGGAATATATGTTGGTATTGACGATCCTGTAGCAAACGGCGAGATTTCAATTTATCCTAATCCTGCTACCGATGAGGTTAATATCCAAACTTCAGGTAATTTGAAACAGGTTAAAATAACTAATTACAACGGACAGGTGATCCTACACAAAGTTGTTGATGGCCGGTCTGTGAAGATCAATACTTCAGTTTATTCTACAGGTGTTTATTTCATCGAAATTTCCACCGATAATGGAATTGCAACAGAAAAACTTATCATTAAATAATCCGTAACAGGAATACACAAAAAAGGGAGCTTTTTCAAGCTCCCTTTTTTATTTCAAATTTTTATCCTTATTTTTAATGCACATCTATATTATGAAGCATAAATATCAGATGTTGCAAGGTTTTTAAAATTTCAGCAGTATATTCCTTTACAGCTTTTACACTACCGGGAAGCGTGTAAACAAGAGTTTCACCCATCACCCCGGCTACGCCCCTGCTAAGCAAAGCATTAGGTTTTTCCACTCCATATTTCAAGCGTATCATTTCCATTATCCCGGGAATTTCTTTATCGATAAACTCTCTTGCGATGTCCGGTGTAATATCTCTGGGACCAATACCTGTCCCACCTGTTGTAATTATCAAGTCTGCTTTTTCGCTTTTTGCTTTCGCAAATATTTTTCTTAATTCATCAGGTTCATCAGGAATAATTTGAGGTTCGATAATAATTCTCCAGCCTATTGTGCTGAAATAATTCTCAATAATTTCCATTACCAAAGGCCCGCTTTCATCATCATAATCACCTTTGCTTGCCCTGTCGCTTAAAGTGATGATAAAAACCTTAAAAATTTTGGGAGAAAAATCCAATATATCATCTTTCATGAGAACCCCCGCTTGCCTGACCCGGCAGAATATTCCTACACGAGGCATAATATAATTTCCCGGTTCTCTGAATTTTCTATGAAACGGTTTCCCAATCTTTACAACTTCCAAAACAACATCCTTACAAATGAAACAGTCGAATATTTTTACATCAAAGTCGTGTAGTTTTTTTGCAGTAATGTTTTCAGCACATTCGCCATATTCTAAATTGCGGCTGCCGGTCAGTTTTTTAAAAAGTTCTGCCTCTGCATAATCAATGATGCTCACAGGACGTACCGTACTTGCATGTGCATCACCTTTAGCACCGTCCTTATTTAAAACAAGCTCTTCCACAGGAAATTTTCTTCCTCGCTTTTCAGAGATATTAACCGATAATATTTTAAACTGATCTTTCATTTTTTATTTACAAAACTATACTTTTTCTTTTATCCGGATTTCAGAACATGGATTATATTTAGCCAATATTCTCTTTGCTGTTTGTGTTTCTTTTATATTTTTGGTACTACCATGAATTGATGGAGAAATGATAAAAGGTAAATCCATCCATACGGACCCATACGGGCTAACTTCCTGTCGCTTGCTTCGCTTCGTACGGACTTCTTTCAGTCGTTGGAATATCCATCCATACGGACTTGCTTCGTGTCGCTTCTTTCAGTCGTTGGAATGATGGAATGGTGGAAAAATGGCAGGAACAACACATCATTCCACCATTCCACCGTTCCATCATTCCATCATTCCACCATTCCATCATTCAATCATTCCATCATTCCGTCATTCAATCATTCCATCATTCAATCATTCCATCATTCCATCATTCAACCATTCCATCATTCCATCATTCCACCGTTCCATCATTCCACCATTCCACCGTTCCACCATTCCACCATTCCACCGTTCCATCATTCCACCGTTCCACCGTTTCATCATTCCACCGTTCCATCATTCCACCATTCCACCGTTCCACCATTCCATCATTCCATCATTCAACCATTCAACCATTCCATCATTCCATCATTCCATCATTCCATCATTAAACCATTCCATCATTCCACCATTCTATCATTTCAATAAAAACACTGTGCCCATTAAAATAACAGTAGAACCTAAAAATGAAATTAGTCACAGATTCATTGATTTAAATCAAAATTAAATCTGTGATAATCTGTGTAATCTGTGGCAATTTTTTTAAACAATTTAAAATAAATGTATTTTCGGAGTGGACTCAACTTTTCAACTCTATGGGAGAATACATGAGTGGTAAATTCTTCAATCTAAAATCTGCAACTCTTCAACCCTTCAACTTTTCAACTCTTCAACCCTTCAACTCTTTAACTCTTCAACCCTTCAACCTTTCAACCCTTCAACTCTTCAACCCTTCAACCCTTCAACTCTTCAACTCTTCAACCCTTCAACCCTTCAACTCTTTAACTCTTCAACCCTTCAACCTTTCAACCCTTCAAC
>CBDUSJ010000071.1:0-9358 GCA_965369845.1 uncultured bacterium
AAGTATCTGAAATTCGATATGATGTGGCGATTTTATGTACTTTTCAATATAAACAGCATCATTTCCAAAAGCTTCTCTCGCTTCTGACTTAGCAGCCCGGAGCGAACTAATTATTTTATTTTTATCTTTAACCAATCTCATTCCTTTCCCTCCGCCTCCCGCTGTTGCTTTTATCATTACCGGCAATCCAATTTCTTCTATTATTTCTAATGCCGTTTTTTCATCTTCAATTTCTTTTTCAATACCAGGAATAATAGGAACACCAACTTTTTTCATACATTTTCGCGCAGTTATTTTATCACCCATTTCTGATATTGACTCTTCTGAAGGACCTATAAATTTTAGTCCTTCTTTTTCACAAGTCCTTGAAAATTCAGCGTTCTCTGATAAAAATCCATATCCCGGATGTATAGCATCAGCACCTGATTTTTTTGCTGCATTAATGATTTTTTTTATTGATAAGTAACTTTCACTCGAATGAGATTCTCCAATAAAATATGCTTCATCAGCGTATCTTACGTGCATTGATTTCCTGTCTGCTTCTGAATATACTGCAACCGACAATATTCCCATTTCGCGACATGACCTCATTACTCTTATTGCAATTTCACCTCTATTTGCAATCAATATTTTTTTAATCATTATTTCTATAAATTAGTAGGAACTTTTTTTATTTCTTGCAAATCTAAATAAATTATATTAATACCAATCTTTTTGAAATATCAATCATTTTCTCGATAGGAACTTTTGCCTTTGAAATTATATCTTCTGAAAGTATTATTTCAGGTTTTTCATTTTTCATACATAAATATAACTTCTCCATTGTATTAAGCTTCATACCAGTACAATCGTTGTAACAATATTTTTCATCATCAGATACAATTAAAAATTCTTTTTTTGGTGATTCTTTTCTCATCTTATGCAATATACCAGTTTCAGTAGCTACGATATATTTTTTCGAACTATCTGTTTTCGTAAATTTTAACATCTGTGTTGTAGAACCTATAAAATCAGCAAGCTCCAATACTTTCTCATTACATTCGGGATGAGCCACTAATTTTGCATCCGAATTATTTTTTTTAAGATTATTAATTGTCTCCGTTGAAATTCTATCATGAACATCACACGTTCCATCCCATAAAATCATATTTCTTCCTGTTATTCTGTTAATATATCCACCAAGATTTTTATCAGGAGCAAAAATTATCTTTTGACATTTTTGAAATGATTCTACTAACTTAACCGCATTTCCCGAAGTACAAATTATATCCGAAATTGTTTTTATTTCTAAAGAACAATTAATATATGAAATTACAATGTGATCGGGATATTTTTCACGAAACTTTTTAAAATCATCATACGAACATGAATCGGCAAGTGAACAACCTGCTTTCAAATCAGGTAATACAACTTTTTTATCAGGGTTTAAAATTTTTGCTGTTTCCGCCATAAATTTCACCCCTGCAAAAACAATTAAATCTGCATTTGTTTCTGATGCTTTCTGTGATAATCCTAAACTATCTCCAATATAATCGGCAATATCCTGAATTTCATTTATCTGATAAAAATGCGCTAATATAACTGCATTTTTCTTCTTTTTAATTCTTTTTATTTTATTAGCTATTTCAGCATCAGACGTTTTTTTAAATTTATTTTTAAACATTATATTAATATTATATTTTTAATAAATTTTTATTATTAATATTAGGCTGTTGATATGTAGAATAAGTTTTTTGAAAAAATATTGTTTTTGTGATTTATTAATTTTTGTTAATCTATTATTAACAATTAATTTTATCAAAATATTTGATTTGTAATAATAAACAATTTAATTAACAGTATGTTTAAATACTTTTTAATTTATAAAAAAGTACATTTTAACTTTATTTTTATGTTAATTTCTTACTAATAAAATTTCAAAACATTTTATAACTTTTCTTGAATTATTAAAATTTGTAATGATTGTTAATAAGCTAATTTTTTATTAAAATTTTGTAACAAATTTATACAGTTATTAACAGAAAAGTGTTTGTAAATGTAATTTATAATAATTAAAGGTAACAGTGAAAAAATAACAAAAAACCAGTGAATAATTTACTGATAAACCGTAATCGAATAAGTATTGGAATAAACTGCAAAAAAACCAACGGCTCCATTTGATATATTTGTACTGACATTTGACGGAGGTCCGCTGAATAAAGGATTTCTGTATTCAAAAGATTCATCCATCAGTTAAACAATGAAGTTATAATACCTGCTATTTTAAAAAAATTGACGATATTCTGTGTTTGAATTTTTTCTATCCTAACTTGTATCCTACTTTTTCCCATGCTTCCCTCATCACCGGATTTTTCTTCAGGTACTCATCTACCAGCGGCTTTTTAACCCTGTTTAAAGGACAAGAGAAATTTACACATTTACGACATACATATATGGAAAGGCAGAAGTTGAATACCATCATTGTTAAAATAAGAGCAAGCTCAATACCAATCATCCCAAGAAGAGCAATATGTCCGTAATGTGAGTAATTATCGGCGATAAAGTAAATGCCGTACCCGATTACAAATATGGGGAAATCAATCATAAATGTGTAATAAATATACATTACTCTATGTTCCCATTTGTTCATCGGCCTTGGGTTGTATTTATATGTCTTTGGCGTGCCCGAACCGGCAGGGCATGAAATCTTTTTGCCACTATTTGCATAATAAGGACAGTGTCGGCAAAGTACCCCGAACTCAATAACAGGAAAGAGCATCATAAAAAATGCTCCGTAAGCTATCAGAAACCACCATGTGCCTGTCAATATACCTACTAAGTAAGTCCAAAGAACGAAACCACCATACATGGAGTAAATAGTATCGTGAACGCATTCTGTAACTTTTTGTCTAACTTGCAGAACAAAAGGTTATTGTTCTTGCAGTTATCACAATCGGAATTGTTGTCCTACGTACAAATATTATGAGAATTTTGTTTTGTGTTAATGTTTAATTTTTTCATAATAACTCCTTTTTAATTTAACATAACAAAATATTGCTTGCTGATAATAGAATTCTTTGAAAAAATTTGAATTTTTTTTAAAAAAATAAATCTGTTTGTTTTGTCATTTTATTGTAAGTTTTGCAAAAAGTACTAACAATACATCTTCCTGAAATCCCTTATCCTACCTGTATTTTTCCTCTTTTCAGGAAATTTTATATCGTAGTAAAAATCTACGTAATAAGATAAAATATTTTTCAGGTCTTTCCTGTTAACTAAATGTTGTATTTTTTTAGTTTCGTAAAGTTTATCAGTACAAATAATATCCCTGTCAACATCAAAACCTGCCCCTGTAACTACTCTTGGCCCGGCAAATTCAACCAAGGCACCTTTCTCGCCAATCACAATATCTCCCTGAGTTACATAACTGGCGTAAGCTCCTCCGGTGGTAGGCCCGGTAATAACAGACAAATATAATATTCCTTCTCTTTTCAGGTCTAATATAGACATATTCATTTTTGCCATTTGTGCAAGAGCCATGGGGCCTTCATTCATTCTTGCCCCGCCCGAAGAACATACTGATATAAAAGGCTGCTTGTTCTTTACTGAAAAATCAACTGCTCTTTTGAACTTTTCGCCGAAAACCGCTCCAAAAGACCCTCCAAAAAATTTTAAATCGGATATTACCAAAACAACCTGCCCGCCATTTATTTGCGCTGTACCGGTTACTAAAGCTTCTTTGGAAAAAGTTTTTCCTTCTAATTTATCTAATGATACTTTATATCTGCCGAAATTATATCTTCTGTTTCCAACTAATTTTTTAATAGTTAAATTACCTTCTATTTCATTATATGAATCGTTATCACAAATTTTCTCTATTTGTTCTTCAACACAAAGATATTCACCTTTCCCGCACTTGGGGCAAGCATAAAAATTATCTATATATTGTTTTAAAGAAACAAAACCACAACCGCCGGCAACCCTGAAAATATTTTTTTCTTTATCCCATTCTTTTTCACATTCAAACAATTCCGTTTCTTTAATACCCTCTTCTTCCAAATGTGCTTTTATTAATATCTGAGTATGAAAATCTTCCTGTTCAATATCAATAGTTTTAATATTATCATGCACACTTCTTTTTGTCAGTCTTTTTGAAATTATCCATAAAGTATCATAAAATCTCCCATAGTTCAATACTTTTTCCCTTCTCTCTTTCAATACTTTTTTAAGAGTTCTCTTTCGTAAAACTTTATCTCCTTTTTGATAAGGACGCATCCATTCATTCAAGGTTTCAACTAAAGAAATTTTTATATTTTTTATTGTAAATTTATAATTAGTATGCGCTCCTTCTTTTGGTTCGGGAAGAATATCATTGATCATACCAATTTTTTTGATATGTTCTGCTCCCGGCCGTAATAGCTCTAAAGAATCTTTTACCGTATCTTCTATCTTTTCACCGGCAGATAATCTTTTATGAAATATGATCCTGCTACAACTTTCAGGGGCAATTACAGAATAAAGCGAATTTTCTAACATGTAACTTTTATCGGTTACTTGTAAAGCCAAAGCGCCGCCACTGCCACCCTCGCCAATAATATAAGACACTGTAGGGATTTCTATTTCGCAGAATTTGCTAATACAATCGGAAATCAAAAATGATTGCCCGCCAAGTTCCGACTCCATTGATGTATCTCCACCAAAAGTATCTATAAATGTTACTACAGGTAAAACATTTTTTTCTGCTTCATCTAACATGTCAAGAACAAAACCGTAGCCTTTTGAGTTCATCATTCCGGTGGCTTTGTTTTCTTTTCCGGTTCTTTTTTTCTCCTGGCCAAGTATTATGCAATCTATCCCATCAATAGTTCCTTTCGCTGCAATAAGAGAAGGGTCGGGGGATTCAAAATACAATATGTTTTCAAAAACGCCTTCTATAACATCAGAGCTTCTTATTCTTTCGGGGTGTCTGACTAAATCATAACGATCTTTTAAGTTTCTTTTTGGTGTGTATTCTATTTTTTTCATTATGATTTGTATATAATTACTATTTATAAAATCTTATTAATTTGAAAAACTAAAACAAATTTAGTAATTAATCAATGAGTCTGGTATAAAAAGTCGCGAATGCGCGAATTATTAAATTTATTGCTACTGATTATCTGTAATATACGATATGAAAAATATCATTCTGAACCTTTTTAGACTGGGCTCATCAATTTATTAATCAATTTCAATTCTCTGGTTATGGGGATAGATTTTAAAAATGGTATGGGGGAAGCTAAAGTAAAAAGGCTAAAGTAAAAAGGCTAAAGTAAAAAGGCTAAACCCTTATTTCCCTTATTCTCCATATTCCCTCTATTTTCTATATTTTCTAATTCACTTATTTTCATTTATCTTCTCCGGATAATGTTCCAAAATTAAAAAAGAAATCGGAAAAAAGCGGCAAAGTAATAAAAAAATGCCAAACTGCTTTATGATGATAAATATGATTCAACACTAACTTTTACGGCATGAATATGTTCAGGAGTTGTACCGCAGCAACCACCAATGATTGATACTCCGGCTTCGATTAATTCTACGGATTTTTCGGCAAAAAATTCAGGTGTTTCAGAATAACATATCCTGCCATTTTTTAACTCAGGCTGTCCGGCATTGGATTGTATAATTATCGGAAGTGTTGAAAACTTTTTGAACTCCCTTGCAATTTTGATCATGTTTTCAATCCCGTTTCCGCAGTTAGAGCCGATAACATCAGCTCCTGCCTCTTCAAGGCCTTTTACAGCTTGTTTTATATTTGTTCCCATGATTGTGTAAAAACCTCTTGGTGTTTTATCGAATGTCATTGTTGCAAAAACCGGAGTTTCATAAGATATTTTTTTAGCAACTTTCACTGCAATTTTTGCTTCCTGCAAGTCTGTCATGGTTTCAAAACATATTATATCAACTCCGGCATTGATCAGAGCTTTTATCTGCCGTTCAAAAGCCTGATGCAGTATTTCAGGATCGGTATCTCCGTAAGGTTTTAATATTTTACCGGTTGGCCCACATGACCCCGAAATAAATGCCCGGCCTCCAACTGCAGATTTTACACTGATTACAGCGTTTTTAATAATTTCTTCTGTTTTGTCTTCATAGCCAAATTCTGAAAGTTTCAAAGGAGAAGCGCCAAATGTGTTTGTTTGAATTATATCCGCACCGGCATTGAAATAAAGCAAAGCGATTTCTTCTAACAATTCAGGTTTGGTAAGGTTTAACAATTCAGGGGGCTCTCCTGCTTTCAAACCTTTCTGAAAAAGCATGGTTCCCATCGCTCCATCTGCAATAAGGATTTTCCCATTTTTTATTTTTTCAAGAACAGGGTTCATTTAGGTTATTTACTTTTTTATCAATTGTTTTACGCAATCAACTGCATTAGCTGCATCATAAGCAAAAGCATCGGCGCCAATTTCTTCTGCAAACTCTTCTGATGTAGGAGCTCCGCCAATTATTATTTTAATGTTATCCGTAAGTTTGTTTTCTTTTAAAAGGTCAATAACATTTTTCATTTCAGGCATAGTTGTTGTCAACAACGCCGACATTCCGATAATATTAGCATTTTCCTTTCTGGCCGTTTCCACAAATTTTTTGGCAGTAACATCTTTGCCAAGATCAATAATTTCAAATCCTGCTCCTTCCAACAAAATTTTAACCAGATTTTTTCCGATATCATGAAGGTCGCCATGAACCGTACCGATGACCACCTTGCCAAGCGTGGGAATTTCATCTTTAGTAAATAAAGGTTTGAGCAGGTCTAATCCGGCATACATAGCTTTAGCTGCAAGCAAGACATCCGGTAAAAATATCTCGTAATTTTTAAATTGTTCTCCGATGATATTCATTCCTGAAATAAGGCCTTTATCGAGTATTTCTTTCGGAGCAATATTTTGTTCAATTGCCTGAAGGGTAAGTTTATGCACTTTTTCATCATCGCCAAGGATCAATAAATCTGAAATTCGGTTTAATATATTCATAGTTTTATAATATTATGTTGTTTATTCTATCGATGCATGAATGGGTTTTACAATTTTCACAAAAAGGATAATTGTTTTCAAAAAAATGAATTTCCTTTTTACCTGCAACCAATACACCTGTTACAGATTTTAAGGGGCTCATTAAAAAGCCGGAATTCAACGAGATGTTAATTCTACCGGGTTTTAAATATTGAAAGAATTTTTTTTGTCCGCTGATATGCCAACCACAATATCCCGGACTATAACTTAATGTAAAAAAATCCTCATTTGCTGAATTTCTTTCGGTCAGAAGATTGAAAAAATATTTTTCAAACACCTTTACAGCTTTATCTGCTGCTAATGAAGCTACGGAATCAAGCATTGATGCTAATGCGAAATCGCGCTTATCGAAAAGGCTCTCAATCATTTTACTTATTTCAGAACCCATGGTAATTGCAAAAAGCGCCAGGTTATCGGATTTAGGAAAAATACCGACTAATGGATTGTCCCTTTCGTTTTCCCCTTCCCCATAAAATATTTTTTCAAACTCTTTTACGGTCACTTCTGATATTAAACCTACAGGACGAACGTTACTTAAAAAAATATCAATTGCTTGTTTTAACAGAGAATGAATTATTTCAGAAACAACGACATTTTCCGGAATTCCCTGATTTTTCAACACACTTCTTTTATCAGGAAGAATATCAGATTTATTAAAATTAATTATCTTATCCATTAAGCTTCTCTAAAATATTGTTCTGTCCGTAACGAAGCGCTTCTTTGTTCATAAGCTTTTTCAGCTCTTTTTTTATATCTTCTGGATAGCCGGCAGGCTCATAACTCTTTAATAATTTTTCTACTTCGATATGTGCAAGATCTTCGTTTGTTAAGGAACCTTCTTTTTTCCATCTTGATCTGTTTGCACGAATAATCGACGGCCCCGGGAAAAAGTGTTCTTCTTTCAAATATTTTCTTGTATGTTTTGAAATAAGCAAATGCCGTTCTTTCAATAACTCCTGAAATACGGGAATTGCAGGGAAATCTTCTCTGGGTTCTATTCCTTTGACCATTCTTAATGTCATGCCGCATATCTCATTGTCCACTATTAGTTTCTCCAGACTCTGACAACTTTCGAAGTCGAGCATACCGGGCCCTGATATATTATTTATTCCTGATAAAGCAGCGAGGGTGGCTCCCATTCCCGATTCAAGGCCAGCTTGTGCATCAAGTTGTTTTGCATCACTTAGCGATATATATGCCTGAGTGGGTATCCCAAAATATTTTCCAATTTCATTATATGCACAATCCATCATCATCGTCTCAATAGCGCCCATTGGCGTGGTTTCATAACGTATATCAAAAATGGCCGGTGAGCCGCCGTATAAAACCGGTGTACCGGGATTTGTCAACTGACTTATCACAATTCCGCTTAAAGTTTCTGCCGTATGCTGAACAAGTGAACCTACCAGAGTAACCGGTGCAATAAATCCGGAAAGTGGCATAGAAATAAATTCTACCGGTATTGAATATTTGGCACAATCCACCACATTTTGTGAGGTTACATCGCTCCATTTCAAAGGAGAAGTTGGGCAACAGGAAAAAACCGTGAGAGGTTTTTTTCGTAGGGCGTCTTTGGTTCCGCGGACAGCAAGCTGTAAATCCTTCATAAAATCAAACGACTCAATTGTAAACGTCCCTGTTACAACGGGCTTTACACAATAAAGAAGGCTCAGAAAAAGACGGTAACTGTCTGATATTTTTTCGTGAACATCATAAGGTATCAATGCCGTACTTTGAGATGCGATATACTTTAACTGGCTTATAACTTTTACATAATCAATATAATCTTTGGTTGTCGGTTTGCGAATTTTTTTTGTTTGATAATCGAGAATGTGCAAAGCAGCAGAACCTGGCGTGAAATAAACATTATATCCCGAAAAGTCGTGTGTTTCATTTCCGTTGATATCATACAGTTTAAATGATCCGGGCGTTGTTTTTATCGCATTGTCGATTATTTCCTCAGTTAACTTTACATGGAATTTTTCCATATCAACCTTTGCCCCATTGTCCGATAACAAGGATAAAACACCCTTGTTATTTATCTCAATTCCCAGTTCGCAAAGAATTTGTTTTGCTTCGGAAATTATCTGATTGATAAGCTCGTCGGTAAGAAATTTTATTGTTGGCCTCATAGAAAATCGCTTATGATTATTAAAATTATGTGAAAGTAGATTTAGAATAAACCGCTAAATTAATATGCAATTGTATAACAGTTTAATTTATTAAGCAAATAATATTTGATAAAAAATTCAAACCTTAATAATTTGACAATACTATTTTTTATGGATAGGATTGTTGAAGACAGATTAAATGAGACTATAATTTTAAGA
>CBDUSJ010000072.1:0-9357 GCA_965369845.1 uncultured bacterium
ATGTTAATTTTAGATGGTTGGTTTTTTGCTATTAAGTCCCCACTTGATAAAAAGCCTTGCTATATAAATTGTGAGGCTTTTTTTGTAATTTTGTTTTATCTTTAATTTGATGTTAAGACTATTCAATATATGGAAGATAAAAAACAAAAAGTGCTGGATGTATTAAATGCTCTGAATATTAATTCTACGATTTTCGAACATCCTCCTCTGCCAACAATCGAAAAAGCAGTAAAATACTGGAAAGATATTGGTGCTACACATTGTAAAAACATTTTTTTCAGAAATCATAAAGGAAACAGGCATTACCTTGTAATTATTGAGCATACCAGGAATATGGCAATTCACGATATGGAGAAAAAACTAAAACAGGGCAAACTGTCTTTTGCATCACCAAAACGGCTTCAGAAATATTTAGGACTTGAAGCAGGTTCGGTTTCGCCCTTTGGCCTGATAAACGACAAGGAAAGTCATGTTTTTATCTTTCTTGACGAAAAGCTGAAGAATGCCGAAAAGATCAGTTTTCATCCGAATGTTAACACTGCAACGCTGATTCTTGATTTCAGGGATTTTATTAAATTTCTGGATTGGTCAGGTAATTCTTATGAATTCAGAAAACTATATGATTAACTGATGAATTTTTGGTAATCTGTAATCGGTGATCAGTAATCGGTGATCAGTAATCGGTAATCGGTAATCGGTAATAGGTTCTTGATTCTTGCTTTTTGATTTTTGCCTTTTATTTCTTAATTCTTAATTCTGAGTCCACTCCGAAAATCATTTATTTGAAATTGTTGAAAAAAAGTTGCCACAGATTACACTGATTATCCCAGATTTAATTTTCATTAAAATCTGTGAATCTGTGGCTAATTTCATTTTTATAACTTTTCGGAGTGGACTCAATTATTAAATCTTAATTCTTAAATCATAAATCTTAAATCTTAATTCTTAATTCTTAATTCTTAATTCATTACTCATAACTCTTCGCCTGTTTTTTAATTTTAAAAGTGCAATAATTGAGATAAAAATCAGTTTAAGCATTAATAAATTTTGCCAAAAAAATAAAACGATATGAGAATTATCAAAACTTTATTTCCAAATCTTTTTTTCATTTTTTTATCTATTAATTTATTTTCGCAGATAGCCATAGACCAATGGCGTGATCACCTTCCATATCATAGTACGATTAGTGTAGCTGATGCTGGTGAAAAAATATACTGCGCCACGCCATACAGCCTTTTTTATTATGATAAAACCGATTATAGTATAAACCGCCTCACCAAGGTTAATGGTCTTTCGGATATTGGCATTAGTGCAATAGCTTTTAATAAAGATTATAATACTCTTTTGATTGCTTATACCAACACCAACATCGATCTTATTAAGGGAAATGTGATAATTAATATTTCTGATATTAAAAGAAAACCTATTCTCGGCAACAAAACAATAAACAATATTTTATTTATAGATAGTCTTGCCTATCTTGCATGTGGTTTCGGTATTGTTGTGCTTGATATAAAAAATGAAGAATTTCCGGAACCGACATATTACATTGGCCCGGATGGCAGCCAGGTTAATGTTATGGACCTGACTATTGGAAAAGACACTCTTTATGCAGCCACCGAAAGCGGAATCTATAAAGCCGATTATAATAACCCGAACCTGGCGAATTATGAAGTATGGTCGGTTGATCAAAAACTTTTCCCCAATGCTTTATTTAATGTGATACAATATTTTGAGAATAGACTTATTGTAAATAATAATAACGAAGGTTATCATACCGACACTCTTTATCTTTACGACTATGATTCGCAAACCTGGGGTTATTTTCCCGATATGAATAATTACAGAAAATACAGTCTTAAAATCGTACAAGGAAAATTTATAATTGTAAGTGATGGAAAAGTGGAAGAATTTAACAGCAATTTTGAAAGGATAATTTCAATTTATCAGCCGGGCGGAGTTTACCTCGACTCGAGAGATGCTACAATCGACGATGAAGAGAACAGCTGGATAGCCGACTTCAAATCGGGACTTATTAAAACCCACGATGGAACGGATGGTGAATTCATAAGCCCGAACGGGCCATGGTCAGTTAATATTTTTGATATGTCGCTGAAAGGAAATGACCTTTGGGTAGCTTCAGGAGGCCGGACAAGTGACTGGGGAAAGATGTATATAGGCGACGGAGTTTATTCTTTTGTGGGCGAACAATGGAATTCGTATAACAGACATACAGGTTACAATGCTTTTGACTCAATCAGCGATATGGTTTGCGTTGCAGTCGATCCGCTTAATCCCAAAAGAGTTTATGTTGGCAACTGGCGCAATGGAGGAGTTATGGAATTTTTAAATGGCGAAATAGCTAAGATATACGACGACAAAAACAGCTCGCTCGAAAAATGGCCGGCAGCAGGGTCTATAGCTATCAGTGGGCTTGCCTTCGACAATAATAATAACCTCTGGGTTGCAAACTCCGGCGCTCCTTCGCTCGTTTCAGTTAAAGAACCGAACGGCACATGGACTTCATTTTCTCTCGGAGCAAGCGTTAGTGGAACTTATATCGGAAAAATGGTTATTGACTCATACAACCAAAAATGGATAAAAATGCGCGCCGATAATTCATTGCTGGTATTTACCGAAAACGGCACTATTTCCGACCCAACCGATGATAAAGTAAAAATACTTAGTAATGCGGCAGGAAACGGGGCTTTACCAGGTAACAGAATTTTCAGTATGGCACAAGACCTCGATGGTGAAATGTGGTTAGGTAGCGATGAAGGTATCGGTGTAATTTATTCTCCTGAAAATATTTTTACAGACGGGAATTTCGATGCTCAGAAAATTCTTGTTGAGATCGGCGGATATGTTCAATACCTGCTTGAATCGGAAAGCGTTACTGCAATTGCTATCGACGGTGATAACCGCAAATGGGCTGGCACCGAACGCGCCGGTGTTTTTCTGTTTTCTCCCGATGGAACAGAAGAAATCCATCATTTTACCGAAGATAACAGCCCTCTTTATTCAAACTCTATAATCGATATTGAAATAAACGGAATAACCGGAGAGGTTTTCTTTGCAACCGACCGCGGCCTTATTTCTTATAAAAGCACTGCAACTAACGGTGGAGATACTAACAAAAATGTCGTGGTTTACCCCAATCCTGTGAGAGAAGGATACTCCGGCGCTATCGCAATTAAGGGACTTGTAAAAAACGCAGATGTTAAAATCACCGATATTAGCGGCACCCTGATTTTTGCTACAAAGGCAGAAGGCGGACAGGCAATATGGAACGGTAGAAATTTTTCGGGGAGCAAAGCAAAAACCGGCGTATATATCGTCTTTGCTACCAATAAAGATGGAAATGAAAAAATAGTAGCTAAAATTCTTTTTATTAATTAGCCCCATACTCCGGGAAACCAAATAAAGATTTTCTCTGAAAATGTTAGTAAAAACCAGGGGAATTGTTTTTCATACCATAAAATACTCCGATTCGGGTATTATTGCAAAAATCTATACCGAAAAATTTGGTTTAAGATCATACCTTATTAAAGGAATAAAAAACCGGAAATCAAAAATTAAATCAGGACATCTACAACCATTATCACTTCTCGACCTTGTAGTTTATGAGAAAAATAAACCCGGTATTCAGTACCTGAAAGAAATAGAAAACATTTTCCAGTTTTCAAGCATACCGTTCGATATAAAGAAAAGTTCGATACTGCTGTTTATTAACGAGATTTTGTATAAATCAATTTATGAAGAAGTTGCAAACAGTGAGTTGTTTAATTTTATCTGCGATTCGATAAAATATCTTGATAAGATAAATTCGGCTTATCAGAATTTTCATCTTTATTTTACAATTAACCTTACAAAATATCTTGGCTTCTTTCCCCGTAATAACTACTCTGAACTTAATAATTGTTTCGACTTACAGGAAGGTGTTTTTAGAAATGAAAAGGCAATTCATGAATACTTTATTGAATATCCTCTAAGTAAAAAATTCAGCCGGATTCTTCATAGTGATTTTCCCTTGCAGAATTTTCAAATAAGCTCTGCCGAAAGGATTGGCCTGTTATTAAAAATCATTGAATATTATCAGTTACATTTGCCGGGTTTTAAGGATGTTAAATCGCATCTGATACTGCAGCAGGTTTTGAATTAAACCGGTTTTTAACTGAAGAATTAAATTTATAGAAAATGAAATATAAAATTTTTAAAACAGCCAGGTTTTTATTTACCATAATTTTGTTAATAATTATCAGCCAGGGATTATTCTCATGTTCATCCTTAAAAAGATCAAAAAAATGTAATTGCCCAAGATGGAGCAAAGCAAATGAAAATTCATGTATTTTTGTGTTTGATGATAAATTAAATATCAAACCTGAAAAAATATCCCAAAATATTGATGCAAAAATTTAAAGATATTCTTCGGAAATATTTTCCCGTTAATGCTGTTGATCCGGTTTTCAACCTTATCGTTGAAAATGATATTCATCTGAAAATTACAAAAAGTAGAAATACAAAACTGGGTGATTTTCGGCCACCTTTAAATGGCAGTCCGGCAAGGATAACTATAAATAATAATCTGAATTCGTATTCGGTTTTGATTACTTTTCTTCACGAAGTTGCACATCTTCAGGTTTGGAAAAAATATCAAAACACTGTCAGGCCTCATGGCACGGAATGGAAAAGGCAATTTAAAATACTCAACCAACAATTCATGTACGAAAAATTTCTTCCGCCGGATATTCTTAAAAATCTTCGTGATTTTGAAAAAAGAATTTATGCCTCCTCCGGCGCCGACACCGATCTGGCGAGAATTCTTCGCAGATATAACAAGCCGAATGGAACTTCGCCCCTAGAAAAACTACCTGATGAAAGCGAATTTGAACTTCCGGACGGACGGCATTTTAAAAAATTGAAAAAGCTAAGGAAAAACTTTCTTTGTTTTTGTTATACCAACAATAAAAAATATATTTTCAATCCCCTTGCAGAAGTTATTCCTGTAAAAAAACATTCAATTTAAAAGGTTTTAATAAATTTGCCTTTTGTTTTTATTAATAAATACCGAAAAAATAACTCATCAAATATGAACAAAAACAACTATTGCGTTATCATGGCAGGAGGTGTTGGCGCCAGGTTCTGGCCTATCAGCCGTACCTCACATCCAAAACAATTTATTGATATCCTCGGAACAGGCCAGACACTGATACAGCAAACTTTTAAAAGATTTACCGGCATTTGTCCCGAAGAAAATATTCTGATTGTTACAAACGAGATTTACAAAGATCTTGTAAGGGAACAGATACCACAAATACCCGAGGATAATATTCTTTGCGAACCGTCAATGAGAAATACCGCTCCGTGTATAGCTTATGCCAACTATAAAATTCAGGCAGTTAATCCGGATGCAAATATTATTGTCGCCCCCTCTGACCACATCATTCTGAAGGAAGACGAATTTGTCAAAGATATAAACACCGCACTACAGGCAACAGCGAAAAACGACTGGCTTTTGACTCTTGGGATTAAACCAAACAGGCCCGACACCGGTTACGGCTACATACAGTTTGAAGAATCGCATGGGCACGATGAAGATAAAACTATAAAAAAGGTTAAAACTTTTACAGAAAAACCAGATATTGAAATGGCAAAAGTATTCCTGAAAAGTGGTGATTTTCTTTGGAACGCAGGAATATTTATCTGGTCGCTTAAAAGTATTACGAAAGCTTTCGAAATTTACCTTAAAGATGTAAACGACCTTTTTAAAAAAGGCATTGGAAAATATAATACAAACGAAGAAAAAGATTTTATTCAACAGACTTATGAGGTATGCCGGAAAATATCTATTGATTACGCTCTCATGGAAAAAGCTTCAAATGTATATGTGATCTCATCCGATTTTGGCTGGTCGGACCTTGGCACATGGGGGTCTCTTTTTTCTATCAGGGAAAAAGACGAAAATAAAAATGCCCTTTTCGGGAAAAACGTAATGATGTACGATACAAAAAATTGTATCATCAATATGCCCGATGATAAGCTTGTCGTAATCTATGGCCTCGACGGATATATTGTTGTTGAAGACGAAGGAAGCCTGTTGATATGTAAAATGAAAGACGAACAGAATATTCGTCGGATTGTAAATGATATTAAAGTTGAAAAAGGAGAAAAATTTATTTAAACATTTAATTTATAAAATATGAAAAAATTATTTGCTTTTCTGTTGATTTTTGTTTCAACATTCACAACGTCTTTAAAAGCAGACGAGGGTATGTGGTTGCCCATTTTTATCGAAAGGCTGAATTATGTAGATATGGAAAAAATGGGGCTTCATTTAACCCCGGAGGAAATTTACAGTATTAATAACTCCAGCTTAAAAGATGCCATAGTGATCTTCGGTAGAGGCTGCACAGCAGGAATTGTATCGCCGGAAGGCCTTCTTTTTACAAACCACCATTGCGGGTATGGTTTGATCCAGTCGCACAGCACAATCGAACACGATTATCTTACCGACGGATTTTGGGCAATGAGCAAACGCGAAGAATTACCCAACGAAGGACTTACAGTCAGATTCCTGGTCAGGATTGAAGATGTTACGGAAAGGGTTCTTTCCAAACTTAATGACGACATGACAGAGAGCGACCGTAGCGATACAATCAGAAAAACAGGAAAAGCGATCAGTGATGAGGCTACAAAAGACACTCATTACAACGCTTATGTGAGAAGTTTTTTTGGTGGAAATGAATTTTATCTTTTTGTTTACGAAACCTTTAAAGATATCCGGCTGGTTGGCGCTCCGCCATCTTCAATCGGTAAATTCGGCGCCGATACCGACAACTGGATGTGGCCGCGTCATACCTGCGATTTTTCGATTTTCAGGGTTTATACCGGCCCTGACGGAAATCCTGCTGAGTACTCCGAAGATAACATCCCTCTCAAGTCAAAATATTTTTTGCCAATCTACACCGGAGGAGTAAAGAAAGATGATTTTGCGATGATACTCGGCTATCCGGGTGGCACCGAGCGTTATCTTTCTTCATGGGGCGTTGAGCTGGCTATCGAGGAATCAAATCCCACCATTGTTAAAATACGGGATAAAAAACTGAAAATAATGCGTGAAGCTATGGATGCTGACGAAGCCGTAAGAATAAAGTATTCTTCGAAATATGCCCGCACATCAAACTACTGGAAATATTTTATCGGACAAACAAAAGGGCTAAAACGACTTAAAGTTTACGATAAAAAGAAAGAACAGGAAACAAAGTTTGAACAATGGGTCAACGGCAATAAGGAAAGACAACAAAAATTTGGAGAGGCTTTAAAACTTCTTGAAAATGGATATAACGATTTGAAAAATTATAACCTTCTGAGTATCTATATTCGTGAAGCAATCTCACGCGGAAGCGAAATACTTTCGTTTTCAAGACGATTTGGCAAACTGGAAAAACTGCTGAAAACAAAACCTATCGACGACGAAAAAATAAACAAAGTAATTGAAGGGCTGAATGAATCAACTGAAAAATATTTCAAGAATTATTATGAGCCAATCGACAGAAAAATGCTTGGGGCGATGCTCGAGATGTATTACGAAAACATTCCGAAAGACCAACAACCGGATATTTTAAAAGAGATCTATAAAAAGTATAAGGGTGATTTTTACGCATATTCCGATAAAGTATTTGATAAATCGATGTTTGCAACTAAGGAACGTGTTGAACAATTTCTTGAACATCCAAGCGCAAAAAAACTCAAAAAAGACCCTGTTACAAAACTTGTAAATTCGTTCCTTGTAAAATTACCTGAACTAAAAGAAGGCATTGAAAAAGCTTATGAAGAAATTAATAAAGGCGAACGCCTTTACATTGCCGGCTTGCGTAAAATGGAACCGGATAAAATATTCTACCCTGACGCAAACTTTACAATGCGTTTGACTTATGGCCAGGTACTCGATTATTACCCTGCCGACGCTATTCATTACGACTACATCACACATCTTTCAGGTGTTATGGAAAAAGAAGATCCTTCAAACTGGGAATTTGTGGTTCCCAAAAAATTAAAGGAATTATTTAAAGAAAAAGATTATGGCGAATATGGCGAAGATGGTAGAATGATCGTTTGTTTCCTCACAAATAATGATATTACAGGCGGCAATTCGGGAAGCCCGGTGATAAATGGTAATGGCGAACTTATTGGACTTGCTTTCGATGGCAACTGGGAGGCAATGAGTGGCGATATTGCTTTCGAACCTGAACTTCAGCGCACTATTGTGGTTGATATCCGATACGTTCTTTTTATTATCGACAAATATGCCGGCGCTAAAAATATCATCGATGAACTTACTATTGTGAAAAGTCCCCCAAAATTAATAAAAATCAGTCTGTAAAAAAAATGAATAAAACCGCAATATATCTTCGCAATGTTGCAAGATATGTTTTACTTGCAATTGGTGTACTTACATTTATTTTTGCCCTGCTCTCAGGTTCTGAAGAATATGGTGGAGGTTTGAAAGGTATAGTTTACAACAGCCCCAATGCTTTGCCCTGGTTGGTATTGTTAATACTTGTGTTTGTCGCCTGGAAATGGGAACTAATTGGAGGTATCCTTATAACACTACTGGGGATATTCTTTCTTTTTTTCTTTGTCTTGAGTGGTTCCAATTTCTTTTTTGTCACATTAATTATCACGCTTATCCCTATCATTTTTGGTAGTTTTTTTATCATAAGCTGGTACTTGACAAAAAACGACATATAATGTTTTAGGTATTACTAAAATTATTGTGAAACCTTCTCAATATAATCAGATTTCATGACGTCATAGGAAATATCAATTACACCAATAATAATGAATATCGAACATCGAATAAAGAATGAAGAAGTAAAGCATGCCCTTAATAATCTGATTATTTGGATATTATTTCTTTATTCGTTATTTATTATTATTTATTCGATATTAAAAAAGTGTCACTATTATTTTCCGATAAAAATCTATAACAGATTGATAATCATTTATAGTGTGAGGAAGTCTGATAATATTGTTTCATATTTTCAGCTATCCGGTTTAAAGTATTTGTATCAAAATCAAACCGATAAAAAGTTTTAAACAATTCAATTTTCAAATCAATTTCTGAAAGATGTGGGAATTTTTGCTTAATCCGATTTTGAATTATGGTTCTCGATAATTCCGTCATCTCAAACAAATTTAATAATCGTTCTTTTAATGGTTTTGAATTGATTATTTCAAATTGTTTAACTAAAATATGGTGTGGTGTATCATTCATTTTCCAATAAATTAAACGTATTCAATTTCAATTTTTCGCACCAATTTTTGATATACTCCATATCTTTATCAGGATTTAAC
>CBDUSJ010000073.1:0-9335 GCA_965369845.1 uncultured bacterium
TTGTTTGTCATCGAATTGGGCGAATTTAACGAATTGTTTTTTGTCATCGAATTACACCCCAGTACGATACGCCATCTCAGTGAAATAGAAAAATGCTTTCACAAGGCGAATGGGTCAGGTGAATTATGGAATACCGATGAAAGATGACTGAAGAACGAAGACGGAATAACGATAACTGAAGACGAATGGACAATTTTTGTTCTCTGTTTTCTATCCTTTTTCAACTATCAGATAATTTTTCTTGCAGATATATATTTCTTTGGTTAATAATTGTATCTTTTACTTTCTCTATCGTAAGCTCTTTTTCCATTAAAAGATTAGGCCGGTTTTCAGGAACTATATCATTGAAGTAGGTCAAGCTTTTTATGGCATGAAATGGATTACGGTTATTATATTTAATGGAGTAGAAGTTTATTATTTCGCTAAAAGTATATTCCTTAAGCAAAAAGTAAATATCAATAAAATCTTTAAATCTGGTTCCATTACCGCTAATTGCGTTTATTTTCATTGCTGCAATATCGGCTTTTGATAACAATCGAATATTATCAGTCTCAACAGGTGTGTCAACAAATTTGTAATCATGTTTTAAAATATCTACAAAAACACCATTAATAATTCCTTTAAGTGTATTTGTGTGTGAAAATTGTAATGAAAAGTTAAAGTTCTTTTCAAGGTATTCGAGATAGCTGTTTGTATCGAAATTTTCCCTTGTAAACAAATCAATATCAAAGGAAATACGGTGCCCTATTTGAAGTGATAGTCCGGTTCCGCCAACTAAATAAAAATTTTTAAAAAAGTTGTCTGACTGAATTTTTTGTATTAATGCCAGTGCGTCTGGTGTAAGGGTTTCTTTGTGAAGCATTTCATATCTTCTTTATTGATTCCAAAATAACTGACTACAAACTCAAATGTTTTCGGGTCAAGATATCCGATTTTAGTAATCTCATTCTTTAAAGTTTCTTCTCCGTAATAACGAAACATTGCTTTAAGTTCCATTAAGTTACCAAAAGATAAAGTCCTTTCGATAATAAGTCTTTTATTCTTTTCCTCATCCAGTTTATCCGGGTGAATATCCCAAAAAAGTTCATCACGTATATTAAGGTGTTGCATTTGTTCATGTTTTATAAAACAAATATAAGAAAAATAATTAACTTATAAAAATTTTTTGGGGTTCCTACAGTCTGCGTCTTCCTGAAGACCGAAGACGGAAGACTGAAAACGGAAGAATGATCTCTGTTTTCTGCTTAAACGAAAATTGAAAACGAGCGGCCGATTTTTGTTCACTGTCCTCTGACTTCTGTCCTCTGTTTTCTGTTCTCTACCTATTTTACACTGACAAGAGAATTTATTCCACCATCAATAATATCTTTTGCAATTATTTTACAAGCCTTTTGCAAATGATCATATTCAGGCTCTTTAATCCAGTTGATTTTGGTTAATCTTTGCGTATCAAATTTATAAACCAATTGTGAAACTTCAATTTCGTTCACCCATGTGTCTTTTTGCCGGGCATGGTTTATCATTGTTTCCCAAGAAAAATTATGCTTTTTAGAAAGAAAAATCAGATCAACAACATCTTTTGCTTCATCACGGGACAGGGCACATATTTTATTACTAAATATGTTTTCCCATGAATCAATTCTGTGAAAGAAACTTGCAGATTGTATTTTTCCTGTATGAAATAATACATCATTCACAAATTCAATTTTCAAACGACATTCTTCATCATGAATAAAAATCCGTGCAAAATCTTTACTTAACAAAGTTATTTCAATCTCAGAGAAATGATCTTGTAATTGTGAAATAATTATATTTGATAATTGTTTAAAATCGTTTTCTCTGTTTACAAAAAGATCCAGATCGTCGGAATATCTATGTTTAAGGTAATATCTTCCGAGTGCAGTACCGCCTGTCAGATAAAATGTATCATCAACCTGCATGATTTTTTCTAAAACCAAATCCTGAAAAGGATACAGTTTATTTGTATAATAATCTTCCGACATAATTATATTTATCAGATAATGACTTCGGAAAGAGAGTTTTAAGAACATCTTCCGACAAAGCCTCTTTCAGCAATTGGGGTGACAGGATTTTTTTAATTTCATACCACCTGTAGGATTTTAAAACTCTACCTAATAAATTTTTTCGCGTTAAACCATTACATTCACCCAATTCAATTATTTTAATAATATCCTCTTCTGAAACATGATAATCCCAATACAGGCTTTTATAGAAATTTATTGTTTTCTTATCTAATTCCATATTGACTTTGGATTAAATAAAGGGTTTGTTGTCAGGGAAGATCGAAGACGGAAGACAGATATCCGATGACGGATCTGTGTTCTCTGTTTTCTGTTTTCCGTTCTCTGTTCTCTATTTTCCGTTCTCTGTCTTCTGTTTTTCTGTTTCGTATTAATTATCCTGCCTCGTAAGAAGGTTTATCCTGTCTGCCCCACTTGCTCTGTTGCGGAGTGTGTCAGGGTTGCGAAGCATACAGATGTGAAATTAGTGGGCGGGTTATTTGTTACAAAATATTTTCTTCCAGCCATTTTTTAAAAAAAGGATCACTGAATAAAAATGTATTTTCTGTTTTTTCGAGTATTTCTTTTAAAAGTAATTTTTTTATTGCTCGTTGTGTGCTTGAATTTGCAGATAAATGATGTCGTTTATTGTATTCTTTTGTAAAGATATTCTTGTTTTCAACTGTTATGGCTTCCAGTACCTTTTGCTGATAAGGTGTTAATATCTCAAAAAGGTTCGCGAAGTATTCTGATTGATTTATGATTAGCCTTGCAAGTGCCTCATTAAGCAATCCGGATGAAGGGGTATCGTTTTTTTCAATACAGACATCCCAAAACTCAGAAGCAAGATACTGTATATAATAAGGAATATTGTCGCAATAGTTAATAAGCCGTAAGCATAACTCACGTTCAATAACGCATATAGTTGATTTAAAGCCTGCTGTGATGAACCGGGACATTTCTGTTGCAGGGATCTTTTGCAATTCGATAAGTTTCCCAAAATTGTAGAAAGCACGGTTTTGACGTGTAAACATATTGAGTAGGAGATGACGTTTACTCCCTAAGAAAACATACGATACTGAGGTGTGGAATTGGATAAGCGAACGCATTTCTTTTTCAAAATTTTCTCCGTTGAGCTTATTTATATCCTGAAACTCATCGAATACAACTATCCATTTTTTGTTGCCTGAAATTTTTTGTGGCAGATCAATAATCTCATCTAAAGTTGTTGTAAGAGTTTGTTCGGTCATTTGAAAAGAAAACTCAGGGATTCCTGCATTGTCAAGCGTTACCATTGGCTTGATGCCCCGGACAAGCGATGAGAATTTCTTTAAGGCCTTTTCCCAGGGTGTGTATTGTAAAATGATCTGTTTGTAATATTCTTCGATAAACTTTTGTGTAGAATTGATCCTGAAAAAATCAAGGTAAATGGTGTGATAGCCTTTCGCCTTAAGTACTTTCATCACTTTACTGACAAGAGAAGTTTTACCATACCTCCTGGGGGAATAGATGATCATGCTTTGACCTGCTTGAAGCGAAGAAGTCATTTGTCGTATTTCATCCTTGCGATTGATGAAATATGGGGTATCGACGACTTTTCCGTACCGGAATGGATTTTTATTCATTTTGCGAAATTACGCTAATTTGGGTTACGCAGTATTGCGTAATTTTATTATTGTATAGAGTAATTATATGGAAGACCAATGATTGATAACCGATTTCTGTCCTATGTTCTCATTTGTCTGTTTTCTGTTTTCCGTCCTCTGTTCTCTATCCTCTGTTTACTTATGTCAATAATTTGTATGTATAATTGTAATTTTTGGTAATTTGAGCTTTACACAGAATTCATTATAATTAATTTGGTATAAGGCTAAATTTCCTTGTTCCATCCTCTTTTTTTCAAAAATGATTTTGTCCGGTTAATATTTTTTAATAGTTGCGGATATAAATCAATCACTTCAGCTACAAGTTCCATAAGGGCTTCCGGAAGATATTCATGGGAAATTTGATTTCTCATATCACGAATGAATAATAAACTATCAGCCGATTGTATCATAAATATTTTCTCTGCCTGGTTTAAAAAGTCAATACGGTGAATATGGCTCGTGCATAAGCGCCCAAATGCTTCTCAGTACTTTTTGTGTATAAATATCAGATGTTCTGGCAAATTTGGAAGTCAGGGAATCAAATGACTCTTGTTCTTCAAAGGAATATTCTTTTTTGATACCAATATTTTTACATTTTTTTACTGATAGTTCTAAGGTTTTTACAGATTCACACAGCAACTGCCAATTGTAATATAAAAGTTGTAGTATTTCTTTGTCTTTTGTCATAATCTTATGGCCTGTTGGAAGGCAATAGTTTTAAAGGGATGTTCTTCAGATTTTAGAAAAGAAACGACATCAATTTTTTGCCAACCGAATTTTTTATAAAACTCAATTTTGAATTTTCTGATCTTTTGCTTTTCCACCGGCTTATTTGAAATCAACAATAAATCAATATCTCCTCCTTTTGCCTTGTCTATAGTTCGGGAACCAAAAAGATAAACTTCAATTCCTTCCTGAATTATTTTTAGATGTTTTTTTATAAATAATGTTTTTTTCTCCGACAAACGCATGTTAAACAAGGTACTAAGTAAAATGTATTTTAATATTAAATTTCTTGTGTTGCAATCTCAGTTAAAAATTGTTTTATTTCATCATCATCAGTTTCGTATCCAGGCATAAATTCAATTTCTTCGGAATAATCGATATCTTTAAAATAGGCAAGTTGTTGTTTTAATAATTTTGGGTTAAAAGCATTCTGAAAAATCCGTGAAGTTTTGTTTTCAATTTCTGTAATAGAAAAAAAGTTTTTTAAAATAAAATACATATCAACATAATCTTTCCATTTTGCCCTGCCTCCTAAAGCGATAGCTTTCATTGCAGATAAATCAATTAATTCAGGCATATTAATAATATTATTGAAAGCTAATTTTGCATTGATTTTGTAAGGATATTCAAAAAAAGTTACTTTAATAGAATTAATAGAAATGTGAAACTGGTCAAAAGCCTGGTGTAAAATTTTATATTTGATATTCTTTTTTTCAAGTAAATTATTTATGCTTCCTGCTCTGATTTTTTTATCTGTAAACAAATCAAAATCCATTGATCGTCGATGCCCAATTTGTAAAGCAATGGCTGTACCCCCAACCAAATAATATTGTTTAGAGAATTCAGATATAAAAGGTAAAAGTTTTTTCTGTTCAGGCGATAATACTTCTTGATGCATGTCGCTTAAAGTATAAATTAAAGAAATTTACTACTTGCGGAAAATAATTAATTCTTTCTCTTGATGTTTGTTTATAAAAAATCTCTGCTACATTATTTATCCCAATTAGTTCGAACAGTTTTTTTACAGATTTAATATCCCCGTAATTTAAAATAGTCTCCACAAGAAATTCATGACTGATATTTTCTTTTTTTTCTTCTTTAATCCACCAAAAAAGATTGCTGTTTTCTTTGATGAATTGCTTAATTTCAGGGGTGTTTATCATTGTTGTCGGGTTGAAAGAAGACTGAAGACGGATGACTGAAAAGTAAAAAGGCTAAGGGCTAAAGTAAAAAGTATAAAGTTTAAAACTAAAAGTTAGGGTATAAGGTTTAAGAAAAATCATTTCAACAATAGCCATTTCCATAATGGAATAATATTTATTTTGATGTTGTCAATTGTTTCTTCGCCTTGCTCGTCTTCTGTAAGAATATATAAATTGTGAACATTTAATTCGCGAGAGGCATTTATTAGCCCTTTTATTTCTCTTTGTTTGGTGTTTTTATCAGTTAATTTTGCTGAAACCTGAATTGCCTGATCAATTTCTAATCCTTTCTTTACAAGGAAATCAACTTCATTACCTTTCTTTGATTTCCAATAATATAATTCCGGGTTTCGTCTTAAAAGTTCCAGAAAAACAATGTTTTCATAAGTACGTCCAATATTTTGTGAGAATTTAAAAGCAATTGAATTTGCAAGTGCAACATCAACAGTATAAACTTTTGACGGATTATAAATTTGTTTTCTGACTGAATAATCAAACATGTTCAAACGAAAAAACAAATATACTTGTTCAAGTATTTCCAAATAATTCTTTATTGTGTTAAAACTCCCGCCATTTATCAGTTCGTTAAGTTTTTTATAACTTTGAATTGTTCCGAAATTTGAAGATAAAAACAAAGCCAGTTCTTTAATTTCCTTGATATTTCGGATGTTATAGCGTGCAATTACATCACGGTAAATAATATCCTTAAAATATTGCTGCAGCAAAGAAGTATCATTATTTTTCAAAACTTCGGGGAAACCGCCTTTTCTTACATATTCCTTAAAATAATTTTTTAGCTTAATTTTATTTTCACGATGGAAAAAATCAGTATCGGAATATTTATGTTTTTTTAAGTCTAAAAATTCCCTGAATGAAAAAGGGAAAGTTTCAAATTGGCGGTTTCTTCCTGTCAATGCTGTTGCAATTTCAGAACTGAGCAATGTTGAATTTGAGCCTGAGACAAATATTTTTATATCCTCAAACTCATAAATTCTGTTTACCCATCGTTCCCATCCTTTTATATTCTGTATTTCATCTAAAAAGAAATATTTTTTATCTTTTGGTTGGTATAATTCAATGTATGTTTCTAATAATACTTCAAAATCGGTATGATTGAATTCAATAAAACGTTCATCATCAAAATTCAAATAAAGAATATTATTTATAGGTATATTATTTTTCTTTATTAAATCATCGCATATCAATTTCATCAGGGAAGATTTCCCTGCTCTCCTAACCCCGCTGATAATAACAACTTCTTTTTGATCAATATACGACCTGATAATTTCCTGTCCTTCACGTTTAATTAATTTCACACTCCTCAGGAAATATTCTTTATGCTCAATAATAAGCTGTTTTAATTTATCTTTATCCATCGGGCTAACATTACATTACAAATGTAATGTTTTTAAGGAAATATTACAATATGGGTGTAATGTTTTATAATAAAATTTTTTTGTAATTCTTTTGACATTAAATTTTTATCGGATTACCGACCATTGAGTGATAATGAGTTTCACAGCCTATTTCAAATTCTCGTAATACCACTCACAAGCCATCTCAAATCCTTTTCTCGCATCATATTTTGGATTATAGCCTAATACTTGTTTTGCTTTTTCTATACTTGCGAGGGAATGAGGAATATCCCCGGGTCTGTTTGCCCCATGTATAGGTGAAATATTTTCTATTTTTTTATCAAAATTTGCAAGATTAGTTCGCAGGGCTTCAAATAATTCATTTAATGTTGTGTTGCCGCCAAAGGCTACGTTAAATACCTCAAAGACGATTTTTGATTTTTGATTTTTGATTTTTGATTTATTGAAATATTTGTCTAATTTTTCTAAAACAGTTTCCTTTTGTGTTATGGCAGCGAGTTCGTTGGCTTGTATTACATTTTCAATATAAGTAAAGTCGCGGCTAAAAGTTCCATCGCCATTAATAACCGGAGATTCATGGTTTATTAGTTTTTTTACCCACAGAGGAATTACCGCTGCATAAGCTCCGTTCGGGTCCTGGTTTTTACCGAAAACATTAAAATATCTAAGCCCTATGGTTTCCATATCATAAAGTTCGCTAAAGACTTTAGCGAAATATTCGTTCACTACTTTAGTAATTGCATAAGGACTTAACGGCCTGCCGATATTTTCTTCTATTTTTGGTAAATCCTTTGAATCCCCATAAGTTGAAGAACTTGCTGCATAGACAAAACGTTTAACATTTTCATCACGGGAAGCTATCAGCATATTCAGAAAACCATCAATATTTACCGAGTTTGTAGTTGCCGGATCTTTGATAGAACGAGGAACGCTTCCCAAAGCAGCCTGATGAAAAACATATTCACAATCGCGCACTGCTTTTTTACAGGTATCGAGGTCACGGATATCTCCTTCTGTAAACTGAAAATTAGGGTTATCAAAAAATTCAACAATATTCTTTCTGTGTCCGGTACTCAGATTATCCAGACAAATTACTTCATTTCCGTTTTTTAAGAAATACTCAACTAAGTTGGAACCAATGAAGCCGGCGCCGCCGGTAATAAGGATTTTAGTGTTTTTTAAATTCATAATGTAATTTTTCTCACCATTTTGGGTTGTGCTTTTATCACTAAAGAATATCCAATATTTCCTATCCTGATTATTATCTTGTTTTTTCCTTTGTTATCTTTAACAACTTCGCCACGAGTTCCGGCCATCGGTCCTGCGATAAATTCAACCAGTTCGCCTTTTTTTAACGTATCGTTTGTAAAACTTACTTCAAGATCGCTTCCAATTGCATTTTTCATGGCTTGTATCTGCCAATCCGGTATTGGAGCGGATTTGCCGGAAAATGTAACAAAGCGAACAACTCCGTCAGTGTTCAGGATATCGAAATACTCCTTTTCACTTGATCGGACAAATACGTAAGAATTTATATACGGAACTTCAACTAACTTTTTTCTGTCGCTCCACTGGCGTAAAATTTTTTGTAAAGGCAGATAAGTAGTAATCCCCTGTTCGGTTAGCAATAAATACACCTTTTTTTCATTTCTTGACTTTGTATAAATTGCATACCAATTATATACCGGCTTGTATTCTTTATTTATGATCAGATTCATTAAAATATTTCAATCTACATCTCCCAAATTAACAATCCTGTGTTTTCAATTTCCTTTAAAGTAGCATTTTTAAGTTCATCAGTTTTATAAACAATATACCGAATTTTACGTTTTATAAGAGTTTCAACTTTTTCAATCAGGCTAATTAAAAAGTTTTTATCGATATTATCACCAATAAAAACCAGGTCGATAATTTCGCTGTTACGGCCCTGTGAAAATTCTCCGGTTACATAAACTTTATTAACTTCGCCAATCTTATTTATTACCCTCTCGGTTATTTGATCGATTCCGAAATGTTTCATCAGCAAATTGTGAATATCAGGAAACAGAGGATGTTTGGTGTTTGCCCTGAACATTTTTTTATTCCCATCCAAATTAGAAACCAAAAGCCCGGCTTTCTCAAATCTGTTCAGCTCCAAACGAATTGAGTTGGTAGATTCATTAAACTCAGATTCAAGATTTCTTAAGTAAGAACTCGATTTACTGTTAAGAAAAAATTTGAGTAGTAATTTTATCCGTGTTTTGGATGTAATTAATGCGTCAAGCATTAGGAAATTATAAATGTTAAATTATAAATTGAAAATTAAAAATTCAAAGGCTAAAATTCAAAGGCTAAAATTCAAAGGCTAAAATTCAAAGGCTAAAA
>CBDUSJ010000074.1:0-9301 GCA_965369845.1 uncultured bacterium
ATAAAAATCTTTAAAAAGTGTAAACTACTTTTTGTGCTTTATGAAAAATGCCAAATAAACAATATTTTCTTTCCTTTTTTAAATTCTTTAAACTATAATCAATTTTTGTAGATTTGCAGAAATTTTTATAAAACTGTTCCAAATGTCTTTGAATCAGGAAAAATTCGCTGGAGAAGGATTAACTTATGATGATGTATTGTTGGTGCCGGCATACAGCGAAGTATTGCCACACCAGGTTGATGTGAACACATTATTTACAGCAAAAATAAATTTGAATATCCCAATAGTTTCCGCTGCTATGGATACTATTACCGGATCAAAACTGGCAATTGCCATTGCGCAAGAAGGCGGAATAGGCGTACTACATAAAAACATGAGTATCGAACGCCAGGCAAATGAAGTAAAAAAAGTTAAAAGAGCCGAAAACGGTATGATCCTCGATCCTATTACACTTAATGAAAATGCAAAGGTGGAGGATGCACTGAATATTATGCACGAATACGGCATTGGCGGAATACCTGTAATAGATAATAACAACCGGTTGGTAGGTATTGTTACAAACCGTGATCTGCGTTTTGAACGTAACTTTGAAAAACCGGTCGCCGAAATTATGACAAAAGAGAATCTGATAACAACAACTGAATTTATAGATTTTGAACAGGCGGCCTACACTCTGCAGAAATATAAAATTGAAAAGCTTCCTGTTGTTGATGAAAATTTCAAACTTGTTGGCCTGATAACATACAAGGATATTATTAAGATAAAAGAAAGACCGAACGCATGCAAGGATGAAAGAGGAAGGCTTCGTGTTGCGGCAGCCGTTGGAGTAAGCAGTGATACCCTCGAACGTGTACAGGAACTTGTAAATAAAGAAGTGGATGCCATCGTTATAGATACAGCACATGGCCACAGTAGGAGTGTTATCGAAATGGTTAAAAAAGTGAAGAACAAGTTTCCGGATATTGAGATAATTGCCGGAAATATTGGAACCGGTAAGGCTGCGCTCGACCTGGTTAATGCAGGCGCTAATGCTGTAAAAGTTGGTGTGGGACCGGGGTCTATCTGTACCACAAGGATTATTGCCGGGATCGGTGTACCGCAGTTAACCGCTATTTTTGCTGTTTCCCATGCGCTGAAAAACAAAGGTATTCCCATTATTGCAGATGGAGGTATCCGCTATACCGGGGATATTGTTAAAGCCATTGCTGCCGGAGCCGATTCAATAATGGCGGGTTCGCTTTTTGCCGGAGTTGATGAATCGCCGGGCGACACAATAATTTTCGAGGGACGAAAGTACAAAACATACCGTGGAATGGGTTCCATCGAAGCTATGCAAAGCGGCTCGAAAGACAGATATTTCCAGGATATGGAAGATGATATTAAAAAACTTGTCCCAGAAGGTATTGTCGGGCGTGTGCCATATAAAGGAACTTTGTCGGAGGTGATTCACCAGATGGTAGGAGGATTAAGGGCAGGAATGGGTTATACAGGTTCTAAAAATATCAGTGAATTACAAAAAGCCAGATTTATTAAAATTACCGCAGCCGGCGTTATCGAAAGTCATCCGCACAATATTACCATCACCCGTGAAGCGCCAAATTATAGCCGGTAATTAATAGTTGGGGGCAATAGCAAGAAAATTAAGAATATGATGGAAAATAATAGAGAAATAGCGAAACCATTTTTGAAATGGGCTGGTGGAAAAACTCAATTACTTGAAAGCTTTGAGACCGTCATACATAATAATATTACAGAAGACAATTTTACTTACATTGAACCTTTTGTTGGTGGAGGAGCAGTTCTATTCTGGATATTAAACAGATTTCCAAACATTAAAAATGCAATAATTAATGATATTAATTCTGACTTGATAAATACCTACCATATAATAAAAACTAATGTTAACCAATTAATCTTATTGTTAAGTGAATATGAGCGGGAATATCATAATCTTAACAAAAACGAAGATAAGAAAAAAAAATATTATTATGGGAAAAGGGAACTTTTTAATGATAGAACATCTGAAAACACAAATCAAGCAGCGTTACTCATTTTTTTGAACAGAACTTGTTTTAATGGATTATATCGTGTCAATCGGAAGAATGAATTTAATGTCCCAATTGGCAGTTACAAAAAACCTATGATTTGTGACAAAGAAAATTTGTTGGCTGTTAATGACGTTCTTCAAAAAGTTGAAATCTTAAATACTGACTTTGAAAATACTTTAAATTATGCCACCGATTATACTTTATTCTATTTTGACCCACCTTATAAACCGTTAAGTGATACTTCAAGTTTTAACTCTTATGCCAAAGATGGGTTTGATGATTCAGAACAAATTAGACTAGCAAATTTTTGTAATAAAATCGACTTGTTAGGATATAATTGGATTTTAAGCAATTCCGATGTTAAGGGTAAAAATCCACAAGATGATTTTTTTGATAATATTTACTACAGATTTAATATTTCACGTGTATTAGCAAGAAGAAATATAAATGCAAATCCCACAAAAAGAGGAGAATTAACAGAGTTGTTAATAACAAATTATGACTATGAAAAAATTATGTCAATTGCTCAATAAATGCGAAGATGAATTATTTGAGCAAATAGTTTCTTCTTTTAAAAAGAAAATTACACAGTGGAATTACTTCGTTAACTGGCAAAAAGTCCTAAAAAATGTTGAGCCAGTTGAGAAGGAATTGAACCTTTTAAACTATTTAATAGGTAAAGAAGATTTAGAGTTTGAAATCAAGCAACTTATTGGGGAATATCCCGAAGTAATTAAAGCAATTCCGATGCTTCTCGCAATTCGAGATAATTCTCTTGAAGTACTAATAGACACAAAGAAGTTCATATACAGAAAGTTTGATTTTCAAAAGCAAAACCTAAAAAAAAATGATATTGATTCATTTTCTGACTTTATTATTAAATGTGGTTTTGGAAAACTTTTAAAAGACAAAAAAATCAAAAATCTTGTTGATTATGCTACTGGTGTTGAAGTTGGTTTAGATAGCAACGGAAGGAAAAACCGAGGTGGTAATTTAATGGAGTTTCTTGTTGAAGAATTAATAAGAGAGACAACTGATGAGTTAGGAATATATTATATGCCACAAGCAACAGCAAAGAAAATTAAAGAAAAATGGAATATAAATGTTCAAGTTGACAAGTCTTCCAGAATTATTGATTTTGCAATTAATAATAACGGCCAATTGTTTTTTATTGAAGTTAATTTCTATGGAGGAGGTGGCTCAAAATTAAAATCAACTGCTACTGAATATATTAAAATGAATGAATTCTGGAACAAACAAAATATCGAATTTATTTGGATAACAGACGGTGCTGGCTGGCATTCCACGCTCAAACCATTAAGGGAATATTTTGACAAAGCAGATTATTTATTGAATTTAGAAATGTTAAAAAGTGGAATACTAAAAAGGATACTGAAATGAGAAAAAATTATTAAACTCATAAAATAGATTTAAAAAAAATAAAAATAAAGAATAAACCCCGAGAGGAATTTAGGGAATTATTAGAAAATGTTGAATATCGCGGATATGAAGTTGAAGATTCACACAATGGTAATAAAATAGTAATTACAAACCTGGAGGAAAATCGGTTTATGGAAGACTCAAAAAGGAAGATTTTTTAGTTTTTATTTTTATTCCAGAGAAAAATGAACTTTGGCAAATAAGTCATAAACAGATTTTTAAAGATATTGAAGAAAAATCGAATAAAGATAAAGAAAAAACGATTGAGTTAATCAACTTATTGGAGCAAGTAAAAAACGGTGCAGAACCAAACGATTTTATTGAAGAAATTAATAACCTGACATTTTCATATTGGAGAAACTCCTGAAACAATATTAAAGGCTTATAAATGGATTTGGTGACAAGAAGATGTTAATTATCCAACCGGGAAAGGTAGAGAAATGTCTTTGAAAAGAATTTCTGAATTTAGAGAAAAATTGACTAATGATTAAACCATACTTCAAATCAAAAGATAAGAACTTCACTTTATTACAAGGTGATGTGTTTGAATTGCTTCCGCAATTTGATTTCAAATTTGATATGGTTTTTGCTGACCCACCATATTTTTTGTCTAATGATGGTTTAACAATTAAGAATGGAAAGATTACAAGCGTAAACAAAGGTAAATGGGATAAATCTGAGGGATTTGATTTCATTAATAATTTCAACCGCAAATGGCTTTCATTAATTCGTGATAAAATGAAAGAAGATGCAACAATTTGGATAAGTGGAACAATGCATAATATTTTTAGTGTCGGTCAGATTTTAACGGAGTTAGATTTTAAAATCTTAAATGTTATCACCTGGCAAAAAACGAATCCACCACCTAATTTTTCTTGCAGATATTTTACTCATTCAACAGAACAAATTATTTGGGCAAGAAAGAATAGTAAGGTTCCACATTTTTTTAATTATGAACTAATGAAAGAATTAAATGATGATAAACAGATGAAGGATGTTTGGAAAATTCCTGCAATTGCACCTTGGGAAAAATCTTGCGGAAAGCACCCAACACAAAAACCATTGTCAGTATTAACAAGATTAATTTTAGCATCAACTAATAAAGGGGCATGGGTTATTGACCCATTTACCGGAGGTAGCACAACCGGTGTAGCATCAAATCTTTTAGACAGAAAGTTTTTGGGAATAGATATTGAAGAAGACTATTTAAAACTTAGCGAATGTAGAAAACACGAAATTGAAAATGAGAAAATAGTGAGAAAATATAAAAACAAGATTAAAGGATTTAAAACAGACAAACAATTAGAACTTTATCTTGTAAAAGAACCGAAAGAAACATATAGTGCGGAATTGAAACTATAACTACTACCTCCAATAAAAGATATAAATGTCAAAAGTATAACTTTAATATAATAATTTTAATGTTTTTACGTAATTCTGTTTATCATTGTCCAAAAATTGAAAATAATATTTTAAAATTTATTTAATACAAAAAAAAGTTAAGATGGTGAAAAAAAATTACTCTATTATCAAAAGACGGTTCTTTATGAAAAAGATTTCTGTTGCTTTAATTCTCTTTTCATTTTGCGTTGTAGCGCCGGTAATTAATCTTAGCGCCCAGAATGAGAATGATCCGGTACTAATAACTATTGCCGACGAAAACATTACCAAATCGGAATTTTTATCTATTTATCAGAAAAACAATGTTAATGGTGAAGTTCTCGATAAAAAGTCGCTCGAAGAATACATTGAACTATTCATCAATTTTAAGTTGAAAGTGCATGAAGCTGTTGACCTGGGTTTGGATACTGTACCTTCGTTTATTAATGAGTTGAAAGGATACCGCGATCAGTTGGCTAAACCCTATTTCGTAGATGAGGAGGTAAACGAAGAATTATTAAAACAGGCTTACAACAGAAAAACTATAGATGTCAGGGTAAGCCATATTTTAGTACGTGTTGAAAAATTTGCAGCTCCGGAAGACACTCTTGAAGCATACAATAAAATTATGGCGATTCGTGAGCGTATCATAAACGGCGAAGATTTCAATGATGTTGCAGAAGAAGTATCGGAAGACCCTTCGGCAAGAGATATGCCTGCCCGTGGTTTTCAGCCCGCGCGAAAAGGAAATCGCGGCGATATGGGTTATTTCTCTGTTTTCGATATGGTTTATCCTTTCGAAGAAGCAGCATATAATTTGCCTATTGGCGAAATTTCGATGCCGGTGCATACCGACTTTGGCTACCACCTGTTGAAAGTTGGCAATAAATGTCCTGCATTAGGCAAAGTACAAGTTGCGCACTTGTTTGTCCAAATGCCGAAAGAGGCGACACATGAAGATTCCGTAATGCTTGAGAAAAAAGTTGACTCTATTTATAATGCAATTATTCAAAACGCTGATTATGAAGAGATGGTTGCTGCCTTTTCGGATGATAAAAGTTCGGCGGAGAATGGTGGCGTTCTTCCCTGGTTTGGCTCGAACAGGATGGTGCCTGAATTTATCGATGGCATTATTAAAATAAAAGATACCGGCCAAATGGTAGAACCTATTCTTACTTCTTACGGCTGGCATATTATTAAATTGATCGACAAAAAACCTATTGGCGATTTTGAAGATGAGAAAGCCGACCTGAAACAGAAACTCGCTAAAGATCCTCGTTCGAAGAAAGGCAAAGAATCGATTATCCGGCGTATTAAGGAAGAAAATAATTATAAGGATTATCCGAAAGCAATATCAGCTTTTGTCGATGTTATTGATTCAACAATCTATAAAAGAAAGTGGGAAACGGAAAATGCCGCCGGTATGGATAAAGTCGTTTTTAAACTTGGGGATGAAAAATATAATCAGCAGCAGTTTGCCGAATTCATCTCGAAACATCAGTCAATAAACAGTAAAGAAACCATCAGTCAATTTGTTGATGCAACATTTAAAAAGTTTGTTGACGAAAAAGTAATTGAATATGAAGATGCCCGTCTTGAAGAAATTTATCCTGAATTTAAGGCGCTTGTTAAAGAATACCGCGATGGCATACTCCTTTTCGAACTTACCGACCAGAAAGTTTGGACAAAAGCAATCAAAGATACAACCGGCCTTAAAGAGTTCCATAATAATAATCGTGATAATTATATGTGGGTTAACAGAATTAATGCCGGCATTTTTACCTGCGATAATGAAAATATTGCAGGCGAAGTCAGAAAAATGGTACAGGATGAACAGACTGATGAAGAAATTTTTGAAACTTTCAACAACGATACTCTTGTTCAGGTAAACATTCTGAGAAAAAAATTCTCGCCGGGCGAAAATCCTGTTATTGATGAGATCAAATGGAAAGAAGGTATTTCAAAAAATGTTGAAACCGAAGATGGTAAAACAGTTTTTGTTGTTGTTTACGGATTGTTAGACCCTGAACCCAAAACTCTTAATGAAGCACGCGGCCTTATCACAGCCGATTATCAGAATTATCTTGAAGATTTATGGATTAAAGAATTAAAGAAAAAATATACTGTGATTGTTCACGAAGAAATTCTTTCTGATATTTAATTGTTACCCTTTGATTTGAGAAAAATATTTCTGTTTTTTATACTTATAGTTTTTATTAACGCTTGCAACGATAAGGTATTCAACGAAAATGACCGTGTTCTTGCACGAGTTTACGATTCTTATTTATTCGTTTCTGATCTGAAAAGCCTTGTGTCATCCGGAACTAATCCATCCGACAGTCTTGACATCACTAAAAATTACATTCAAAACTGGATAAAAAATCAACTTATCCTGAATCATGCTGAAAAAAATCTTACCGATGAACAGAAAAATTTTACCCGACAACTTGAGGATTACCGAAATTCCCTGATAATTTACAAATATGAAACCGAGCTGATAAAACAACGGCTCGATACCATCATTTCCGAAAAAGAGATAGAATACTATTACGATACATATAAAAATAATTTAAAACTGAGAGACAATATTGTTCAGGTGCTTTATGTTAAATTGAACATAGATTTGCATGAAACAAACCGTGTAAAAGAATTGGTGCGGTCGGATGATGAAAAGGACAGAGATTCGCTGGAATATTATTGTTTGAGATATGCCGAAGATTATGAAATTATTGATGAAAACTGGATGCTCTTTAGTGAACTAATAAACCGTATGCCTATCAAAATATACAACGATGAAGCTTTTTTAAATAATAATAAATTTATTGAGTTAAAAGAAAAATCGTTTTATTATTTTATAAATATCCTGAATTACAGGATAAAAGACAGCATGTCGCCATTGAGTTTTGAATACGAAAACATTAAATCGATTATATTAAATAAACGTAAAAAACTTCTTTTGAGAAAAATGGAGGAAGATATTTTTAATGATGCTTTAAAAAATAACGATTTTGAATATTATTAAAAACTGAAAAGGACAATGAAAAAATTACATATTTCAGTGCTGATATTATTAATTTTTGTATCAACAAATTTACTTCGGGCGCAGGGGACTATAATTGACCAGGTAGTGGCCTTGGTTGGTAAAAATATTATCCTTCAATCGGATATTGATAACCAATATCTTCAGATACGTTTGCAAGGAGGCATTACAGGCAGCGCTCCAACTATAAAATGCAAAATCCTCGAAAATCTGCTTTTCGAAAAACTGATGCTTCATCAGGCCGAACTTGACAGTGTAATTATTACTCCCGAACAACTCGACAGCGAACTCGACCGCAGGATGAGATACTTTATTAGCCAGTTTGGTTCGCAGGAAAAACTTGAAAAGTTTTATGATAAATCGGTAATTGAATTTAAAGCCGAACTGAGGGAGGTGATCGAAGATCAAATGAAAGTTGAAAGGGTGCAGCAAACCATTACTCAAAACACAAAGATAACTCCTTCGGGAGTTAAGTCTTTTTTCAGGAATATTCCGAAGGACAGTATTCCTCTTATGGGTTCTATTGTCGAAATTGCACAGATTGTCAAAAAACCACCTATCAGTTATGAGGAAAAATTTGCTGTAAAGGATAGATTACGTGAAATGCGTGGCAGAATTATAAAAGGAGAAAGTTTTGAAGCCTTTGCTGTGTTGTATTCCGAAGACCCCGGTTCTGCTAAAAATGGCGGGGATATTGGATTGCACGGCCGCGGTGAACTTTATCCCGAGTTTGAAACAGTAGCTTTTAAACTTAAACACGGAGAAATTTCTGAAATAGTCGAAACGGAAACAGGATTTCATATTATACAGATGATCGAAAGAAAAGGAGATTATATCAGAGTTAGACACATACTTCTTAAACCAAAAGTTTCACCTGTTGAACTGGCAGAGGCACGCATATTTCTTGATAGTATTGCCAATCTTATTCGTTCTGACTCTATAACTTTCGAAGATGCGGTTAGAAAATATTCCACCGACCCAAGCAAAAACAATGGCGGATTCCTGATTAATCCTTATACCGGCAGCAATAAATGGTCGGTTGATGAAATAGACCCGAAAATATTTTTCGTGATTGATAAACTTGAGGTGGATGAGATTTCAAACCCTGTGCTCATGGAAGATGAAAATGGGGAGGAAGCATACAGGTTGCTTTATCTTTTAAAGCGCACAAAACCTCACAGAGCAAACCTTGATAATGATTACGACCAGTTACAGAACTGGGCATTGCAAATGAAAAAACAAAAGGTTATTCAGAAATGGATAAATAATAATGCACAGAAAACTTACATCAGAGTCAACGATAATTATAAAGATTGTGATTTTGAACAATCATGGTTCTAAAAACAAAATATTAAAAATTAAGACTCTATGTTGATAAATTAAATCGGTAATC
>CBDUSJ010000075.1:0-9268 GCA_965369845.1 uncultured bacterium
TTTAGCTAAAGCCGCAGGCATTTTTTTAATTACCTCAAGGTTAATTTTATAACTTGAAGAATCTTCAATTTTAGCTATCTCAAGGGCATTACCACCAAGAAAAGCCTTATTTATTCTAATATAATGAACAGTATCTCGCTGATCGAACAAGCCGTAAACCACTGTTATTTCTTTCCATTCGGCATCTATATCAAAATCAGTTTCACACGAAGAATAAAAAAATATTAAAAATAAAACAGTTATGATAAATAAATTTCTTTTCATTTCAACAATTAAATCTTAATAAATAATAAAACTTTATAATTTTGCAATACATATTATTATATTTCAAGCATAAACGGTTCAGATTGAAATTTATTTTTAATATTACAAAAACAAGGAGTTAATTTGATGGAAACACAAAAAATTAAATACAAGAAAATTACAACCCATGTGTTGCAAAGCATGAAACTGAAAGGTAAAAAAATAGCCATGCTAACTGCTTATGACTTTTCGATGGCAGGGCTTCTGGATAATGCAGGTATCGATGTGATCCTTGTAGGAGATTCAGCCTCCAACGTTATGGCCGGGCATACCACAACGCTTCCTATAACTCTGGATCAAATGATCTACCATGCTTCATCGGTGATGAGAGCAGTAAAGCGTGCATTGGTTGTTGTCGATCTACCTTTTGGAACCTATCAGGGGAACTCTATAGAAGCTCTGCATTCAGCAATTCGGATAATGAAAGAATCGGGTGCTAATGCAATAAAAATGGAAGGGGGACGTGAAATACAGGAGTCTATCAACAGGATATTGTCGGCAGGAATACCTGTAATGGGACATCTCGGCCTGACGCCTCAGTCTATTCATAAATTCGGCACTTATGTTGTGAGAGCTACCGATGAAAATGAGTCTAAAAAATTAATTGACGACGCCCATTTACTCGAAGAAGCCGGTTGTTTCGGAATAGTTCTTGAAAAAATTCCGGCTACTCTGGCAGCACGGGTCACCAGCGAAATAAAAATCCCAACAATAGGGATAGGAGCCGGCAGCCAGGTGGACGGCCAGGTATTGGTGCTTCACGATATGCTGGGTATCACTCAAAAGTTTTCACCACGATTTTTAAGAAGATATCATAATCTGAGTGAAGAAATTCAGGGATCCGTAAGAGCATATATCGCGGATGTAAAATCCTTGAATTTTCCCAACGAAAGAGAACAGTACTAAAATTGGAAGTGAGCTAAATTTCTAATTTCTAATTTCTAATTTAAACCTTGACATTAATGTTCAACCAAATCCTTTTCGAGGATAACCATATTATCATAATAAATAAAATTGCAGGAGACATCATCCAGACCGACGATTCCGGAGATAAGACTCTCAGGGATGATGTAAAGGATTATATCAAAAAAAAATATTCAAAACCGGGGAATGCATTTATTGGCATCGTACACCGCCTCGACAGGCCGGTAAGTGGAGCCGTGATGTTTGCCAGGACAAGTAAAGCGCTCTCTCGCCTGAATAAAATGTTCAGAGAACGTGAAGTAAAAAAAACTTACTGGGCAGTGGTTAATAATCTCCCCCCAAATTCAGAAGGACATCTGATAGATTATCTCATAAAAAACAAATTAAAAAACAAATCATATATTGTTAATAAGGAACAGACAAACGCTCTAAAAGCAGAACTAAAATACCGGCTACTTGGTAAGGGCGACAACTATTACCTGCTCGAAGTAACATTGCTGACCGGCAGGCATCATCAGATCAGGGCGCAACTTGCGAATACGGGTTGCTATATTAAAGGTGATCTTAAATATGGTTTCCCGCGGTCAAATCCCGATGCCTCAATCCATCTTCACGCACGCAAGATTGAGTTTATTCATCCCGTGAAACGCGAACCCGTTTCAATAATTGCCCCAACCCCTGATGACCCACTCTGGAATTATTTTGCCGAACAGCAAGAAATTGGAAAAACAAAATAATTATGAGTAACTTTTTCCGGAAATTACTATTTTTATTTTCCTTGTTACTTATCAGTCGCTTTTGTTTCGGGCAGTATTTTAGTTCAGGACAAGACCCTGCATCAGTAAAATGGTTTCAGATAAAAACAGAAAATTTCAAAATTATCTATCCGGAAAATTACCCTCATGCAAATTATATCGCCAATGTTCTTGAATACGCTCGAAATCTTGACCTACAAACACTGACGGCTAAAACAAGAAAAATCCCGCTTATCCTGCATAATCAAACTTCTACCTCAAACGGACTTACCGCATGGGCGCCAAAAAGGATTGAATTTTACTCCGTTCCACCACAAGATTCTTATGGACAGGAATGGTTTCAGCAATTATCACTTCACGAATACAGGCATGTTTTGCAATTAAGCAAAATCGACCAGGGCTTTACAAATGTGCTTACGTGGTTCTTTGGCGAACAGGCCACAGCCGCAGTGTTCGGGTTGTACCTTCCAAAATGGTTTCTCGAAGGCGACGCTGTTTCTGCTGAAACCGGGCTGAGCCACACAGGCCGGGGACGCGTGCCTTCATTTGAAATGCCACTCCGCTCCCAGGTACTCGAAAAAGGTATTTATTCTTATGATAAAGCTGTACTCGGATCATTCAGAGATTTTATCCCTAACTATTACACACTCGGGTATTGTCTCGTGGCACAGGCAAGAAAAAACTACGGGCCGGAAATCTGGAATCATACTCTTGATAATGTTGCCCGGCGGCCATATTTAATTGTGCCTTTTTCTGAAGGAATAAGATCTGTTAGCGGACTTAACAAAACAGGCCTGTATAAAAAATCGCTTTCCGAACTAAAAATGGAGTGGCAGAGCCAGTTTGAAAAAACAGAATTTTTGCCTTTTGAAAAAATTATTATTAATAAAAAAAATACTAAATACATAAATTATTACAAGCCACATTACTGGCGTAAAAAATCTGTAATTGCCGAAAAAAAGACATTCAACGATATAAGCCGTTTTATTATTATTGATCCGGAGGGAAATGAAAAAATTCTGTTTACCCCCGGATATTATTTTCCCGGCAGCCTGACATGCTCGGATAAAGCAATTGCCTGGGCGGAAAAACAATTCGACCCGAGATGGGAAAACAGGAATTATTCAGTTCTTAAATTATTCGACTACGAAACAAGCAAATGCAAAAAACTGACCTCAAAAACCAGATTGTTCTCCCCATCGTTTTCACCCGATGGACAAAAAATTGCTGCTGTTGAAGTTACCGAAATCAATGAATATTTTATTGTCATAATCGATGCAGTCAGTGGTGATGAATTATCCAAAACGGGCACTGATGAGAATTATTTTTTCACTAATCCGACGTGGTCAACTGACGGAAGCAAAATTGTCAGCATTGTTATTGGCGATAATGGAAAAAGTATTGCTCTTATCAACCCTGTCAATTCGAAGGTTGAATGCCTTATTCCTTTTACTTATACAGAAATCTCCAGGCCGGTTATGTCTGGAAAATTTATTGTATTTACAGGCGCTTATTCCGGAATCGATAATCTTTTTGCCCTTGACACAGAAACCGGAAATATCTCGAAAATCACATCTGTAAAATATGGCGTTTCAGACCATTCTTTTTCTGATGATGGAAAAAAAATCATTTTTACAAATTATACAGCCAACGGATTTGAAATAGCCGAAATTGAATTCCCGGCAAAAAAAATGATACCACTTGAAAAGGTAAGAAATAATTCTGTGAAACTTTACGAATCGCTTGCCTCTCAAGAAAAAGAGATAATGGAAAATAAAAATATCCCTGACAAAAAGTACGAGAGCAAGAAATATTCAAAACTTTTACACCTTTTTAATCCACACAGTTGGGCGCCCCTTTCGATAGATGCCGCAAACTATGATATCAAACCCGGAGTATCGCTGATGTCGCAGAACGTACTAAGTTCCACCTTTGCAACGCTGGGTTATGAATGGGACGTAAATGAAAAAACAGGAAAATATTATATTAATCTGAGTTATAAGGGGCTTTATCCGGTATTCGACTTTAAGGCAGATTACGGTAGAAGAAAATCATATACTTACGACGATGAAAATAATCGTATCGACTATTCATGGATGGAAACCAATTTTTCTGTTATAATGAGCCTTCCGTTTAATCTGACTTGCAATAAATACAGAAGATTTATAAGACCTTCCGTAGGTTTTATGTACAAACAGCTCGACATGGATGAATCCACACCGGTCAGTTTTAAAAGGAGCAATATAAAAACAACGGACTACAGGATATATTTTAATAACTTATTAAAAAGTACGGAGCAGGATATGTACCCGCGATGGGGGCAGATTGTTGATCTAAACCTGCGCACTGCTCCCTTCAAAAACGATACTGCAGGATCGATACTTGCTGCTGAAACAAAATTGTTTTTTCCGGGATTGATAAAACATCACAGTTTTAATATTTATGCGGGTTATCAGAAAAGATTTGAAGAAGGCATTTATTATTCAACTATTGTAAACTATCCGCGTGGTTTCAGCATTAAGTACTCCGAAGAATTGATTTCCTGCGCGGCTAATTATAAATTTCCGGTATGTTATCCCGATCTGAGCCTTAGTTCGCTTGTGTATTTTAAGAGAGTTAAAACAAACTTATTCTGCGATTATGCAAAGGCAACAACCGGGGGGAAGTCAGAAAATTATCTTTCCACCGGATTTGAGCTATTTATCGATTTTCATGTAATTCGTTTCTTTGCCCCTTTTGAATTTGGCTACAGGTTTATTTTCCGACCCGAATTTGATGATATTAAATCTGAATTTCTGTTTTCCATAAATCTCTATTCGTTCTGATTTTTTTTAATTTATCAATCTTAAACCGGCAGGCAATATTATTATTAAAAAAACGTATTTGAAAAATGAATTTGTAATTTTGGCGCCTCATTTACAAAACATCTGAATGAAACTCTCAATCATACATATCAAGGCCTGCGGCATAATTTTTATCTTATTGCCCCTGTTTCTTCTTTTAATTAGCTCATGCAAAAAAGATGATAACTTCGATAATAGCCCATCTGTCAGGCTTGGATTTTCGACAGATACGGTAATTTTCGACACAGTGTTTTCCACGATAGGGTCAATAACCCGGCAATTAATGGTTTATAACACAAACGCAAACAAGATAAAAATATCCAAAATCAGCCTTGCTAATGGCACTAATTCGCGTTACTCAATAAATGTTGATGGAACCCATGGCCATAATTTTGATAATATCGAGATACGTGGAAATGACAGTCTTTTTATTTTCATACGGGTTATGATCGATCCTCAGGACGATGCTCTCCCGTTTATTGTAACCGATTCAATACTTTTTGAAACTAACGGGAATCAGCAGGATATTGATCTGGTAGCATGGGGACAGAATGCGAACTTCATTCTTGCAGACACTTACCGGGAAGGATTTCCACCATATAAAATTGTTGCCCACGAAGGTGTAGATACAAGTTGGACAAATGAACTTCCTTTTGTAATTTACGGATACGCCGTTGTTGACTCAACAGCAAGCCTGACGATAGATGCAGGAACAAAAATTTATTTTCACAATGGTTCAGGTTTGTGGATTTATAAAGGCGGTTCGCTAAAAGTTAATGGAACCCTTGAAGAACCGGTAATTTTTCAAAACGACCGGCTTGAGGATTTTTATAAAGACCTTCCGGGACAATGGGATCGTATTTGGATAAATGAAGGAAGTATTGATAACGAAATTAATTATGCAATAATACGCAATGGTTTTATCGGAATTCAGGCAGAAACGCTGAGTACTTTTATGGGCAACCAGTTAACCCTGACAAACACAATAATTGAAAATATGTCGGGCGCAGGTATTCTGACCCGTTATTATCAAATTGCTGCTGCTAACTGTGTTATCGCCAATTGTGGCCAGTATGCGCTTGCGCTTACACTTGGCGGAACTTATGATTTCCGACAAACAACAATAGCTAATTACTGGGGATACAGTTACCGGCAAACCCCTTCGGTGGTTCTGAATAATTATGCCGAGGACTACGATGGCCAGATATACGCATATCCGCTAATTGCAAATTTCGGCAATACAATTATTTACGGTAACCATGATGAAGAAATCCAGTTTGATGAAAACAATGGCGAGGAATTTACTTACATTTTTGATCATTGCCTTCTTAAAACCACACTCGACATTTCAGATAGTATAAAATTCATTAGCTCTTTTAAAAATTCCGATCCTGAATTTGTCGATTATCAAATAAATAATTATGAACTTGACAGCCTTTCGCCGGCAATCGACACGGGAAGTTTCGAAATAGCCAATACCGTGCCTTTCGACATAAACGGGATAAACCGTACCGAAAGCCCTGATCTCGGAGCCTACGAATGGGTTCCACAAGAAAAAAGATAAATATATTTGATTTTTTCATTGAAATAATTATAACTTTGCACGTTTTTTAGAACTTAATAAATAATTTTAATAAATAATTTTTATCATGAAAAAAGTAATATTATTAGTTGGGATTTTTCTTTTTACCGTTTTTGCGGTGATTGCCCAACATGAAGCTAAAACAGATGCTGCTGAACAAAACCCAAATGCACCGGAAATTACATTTGAAAAGATTGTTCACGATTACGGAACAGTGCCTTATCAAGGCGATGGTAAATGTAAATTCAAATTTACTAACACAGGGAAAGAACCTTTGATACTTACTAACGTTAGATCGTCCTGTGGCTGTACTGTGCCGAAATGGCCACGTGAACCTATCCTCCCGGGACAAAGCGATGTTATTGACGTTGAATATAAAACCAACAGAGTTGGTAAGATCAACAAAACCATTACCGTTCAGACAAATGCAAAAAATAAAACTGTTGTACTCAGAATCAAAGGACAGGTTGTAAAAGAACAACAGTCAACAGCGCCTGAAAAACCCAAAACCGTGGGACAGAAATAAACATAAATAATATTTATTTAATGCCAAAAATATCTGTTAAAGGGCAAATGATGCCCCAGTCGCCAATCAGAAAGCTTGTTCCGTATGCGGAGGCTGCAAAAAAAAGAGGAATAAAAGTTTACCATCTGAACATCGGCCAACCTGATATTAAAACACCTGAAATTGCTCTTGACGCAGTTCGTAATTATCATGAAAAATTAGTAGCTTACAGCCACTCGGCAGGAGTCAACTCTTACCGTGAAAAGCTTACAGGGTATTACAAAAAACACAATATTCACATTGAACCCGATGAGATTATTGTTGGCGCCGGAGCTTCTGAAGCATTACTTTTTACAATGCAATCGATAATGGATCCTGGTGATGAAATAATTATTCCGGAGCCGTTTTATGCCAACTACATTGGTTTTGCCGTCAATGCAGGCATCAACATAACTCCAATCAATTCAACTATTGAAACAGGTTTTGCCCTCCCTCCTATTTCAGAGTTCGAAAAATCAATAACCGACAAAACCAAGGCAATACTTGTTTGTAATCCTAACAACCCGACAGGTTACCTGTACAATGATGAAGAATTGAAAGTACTGAAAGAACTTGTGCTGAAGTACGATCTGTTCCTTATTGCCGATGAGGTGTACAGAGAATTCTGTTACGATGACCGAAAGCACCACTCAGTTATGCATCTTGAGGGTCTCGAAAATAATGTTATCCTTATCGATTCTGTTTCGAAACGTTACAGCATGTGCGGAGTACGAATCGGTTATATGATCACCAAAAACAAGGAAATACTCGCTACCGCACTGAAATTTGCTCAGGCGCGTTTAAGTCCGCCAAGTTTTGGTCAGGTGGCTGCAGAAGCTGCGATAGATACTCCCGATGAATATTTTACCGAAGTCATTGATGAATATCACAAGAGGCGGAAAACCGTTGTAGAAGCAATCAACAGCATTGAAGGAGCTTATTGTCCAAACCCGTCAGGCGCTTTTTATGTGATTGCAAAACTTCCCATCGACAATTCAGACAGATTCTGTCAATGGCTACTCGAGGACTTTGATTATAAAGGACAGACAGTTATGTTAGCCCCTGCCACAGGATTTTATTCAACAAAAGGAAGAGGACTGAACGAAGTAAGGATAAGTTATGTTTTGAATGTGGAAGACCTTAAAAATTCAATGAAAGCGCTTGAGGAAGCATTGAAGGTTTACCCGGGTAGAAAGCTATAAGAAAAAATCGGTGTTTTTCATTATCAGTCAAAAAAAATAATTTATAACTTTGCAACTCATTAAGCCCAGATGGCGAAATTGGTAGACGCGCTAGTTTCAGGGACTAGTTCCCGTTAGGGAGTGCAGGTTCGATTCCTGTTCTGGGCACAAATTCTAAAGCTTGCCGGTCAATTACCGGCAAGCTTTTTTTTATTCCCAAAAAATTTATTAAATTATTTTATTCATCAGGCAACCATTTATTGATTGACGAGTCTTTGAAAATAAACTTAATAACAAAATAATTCTCATGTGCTTCATTTACTCATATACACTTTATTTAATTAATTTTTTATTAACTAAAATTTTTAAAATTATGATGAAACGTTTATCAATTTGGTTGCTAACGATGTTATTAGCATCCACATCCCTTGTCTGGGGTGAAACTCTAACGGTCGTTGGGATAGTAATGGATGAAGCGACAGGCGCTCCCGTCCCCCAACATGCTGTAAACATTTCTATTGATTCTACTGCTGTATATCCGGGTTATTTTAATACCGTATATACAGGAATGTTAGGTAATTTTGAAGACATTATCGAATTACCTGATTTCTTGGAAGAAGGCATTGTTACGATTTCCACATTTGATTGTAACAACGCTATGATCTCTTACGACCTTGAATTTGGCCCCGGAAATTACAATTTAATGGTTACTTTCCAGATTTGTACAGGGACAATACCACCAAGTTGTGAAGCAAACTTTTTTTGGATGCAATCATGGGAACAACTGCTTACTGTTGAATTCTATGATTTTTCATGGTTTGAACCGGGAACATGGTACTGGGAATTCGGAGATGGTGAAACTTCCGATGAACAGAATTCTGTTCACGTATATGCCGGACCCGGAGAATACGAAGTTTGCCTAACTATTACCAGCGACGACAGCGTTTGTGTTGACACTTATTGTGAAATGGTCTTTGTTGAAGAATTCAGTGAATGCAATGCCGATTTTTGGGGTTACAGCATACCAGGATCATACCTCACCTACCTATTCGAGGATTATTCATTCCCGTATGCAACTGCATGGAACTGGGATTTCGGCGATGGAACCACTTCTACCGAACAAAATCCTGTTCACG
>CBDUSJ010000076.1:0-9267 GCA_965369845.1 uncultured bacterium
TTGCGAATGATTTTTGGAATTAGTTACATTTTTATAAGAAATCCCGAGTTCTGGAGTCTTGCTCATTGAATTCCTGAAAACGCAAAAAATACTTAATGATGATGGTAAACTAAATATGGAGCAGTGGTAGCTCGGGCGTACGTTTCCGCATCGCCCAAAAACGTTACAACATATCGCTTAAAAACGTTACCAATTTATTATTAAAAAAATATAATAAATATTTAAAATTTCAAAACCTTTGCTTTTTAACTTCCAATTATTTATTTTTGCATTTAACTTTTCAACAATTTTTTAACCTAAATTTTAATAATATGGCTGTTTTAGTAGGAAAAAAAGCTCCCTTATTTGAAGCAGAAGCGGTGATAAACGGCGGAGAATTTATGGAAAAATTTTCGCTTCAGCAATATATTGGGAAAAGGCACGTGATATTTTTCTTTTACCCACTGGATTTCACCTTTGTATGCCCAACAGAAATCATCGCTTTCCAGGAACATATCGGGGAATTTGAAGATAGAAATGTGGCTGTTGTGGGCTGTTCGGTTGATTCCAAATTTTCGCACTGGGCATGGCTTAACACAGAGAAAAAGGATGGGGGAATAAAAGGCGTTACATTTCCTCTGGTTTCCGACTTGTCGAAAACCATCTCTGAAAATTTTGATGTTCTTGCCGGAGAATATGAGTATAACGACGAGGATGATGAAATGGAATTTGACGGCGCTCCTGTTGCTTACCGTGGTCTTTTCCTTATCGATAAACAGGGGATAGTCCGGCATCAGGTGGTTAATGACATGCCTCTTGGCAGAAGTGTTAAAGAAGCCCTGAGAATGGTTGATGCTCTGCAATTTTATGAAGATAACGGCGAAGTTTGCCCGGCCGACTGGCATAAAGGCGATGAAGGGATGAAAGAATCGCACGAAGGAGTTTCTGATTACTTGTCGAAGCATTAAGGAAATAGGGGGAATCCATCCATACAACTAAAAGGAGTCCGTACGACTGAAAAGAAGTCCGTACGACTGAAAGAAGTCCGTATGGATGGATGGATGGACTTCGTGTTGCTTCTTTCAGTCGTATGGACGCCCTGCGGTTGTAAGGGGAAATGGGGGTTAATCCTTTTTACTTTAGCCTTTCCACTTTAGCCTTTTCACTTTTAAAAATCTATCCTCAAAACAAGGGAATAGGAATTGATTAATAAATTAATTAGTTACAATAAAAACAAATAAAATGACATCAAATAACTTAAAAATCTATCAACTGAAAATTACGTTAAAAGGTAGCAAGCCCCCTATCTGGAGAAGAATTCAGGTAAAGAGTAACACAACTCTTGGAAAATTGCACCGGATCATTCAGATTGTTATGGGATGGGGTGATTATCATCTTCATCAATTTATTATCGGCAAAATATACTACGGTATTCCTGATCCTGATTTTGGCCTTGATGTAAAAAGTGAACTACGCATTAAATTAGATTCCTTAGTTACAAGGGTAAAACAATTATTTATTTATGAATATGATTTTGGAGATAGCTGGGAACATAAAATCACTGTTGAAAAAATTGTATCTCCTGAAACGGATGTGCGTTATCCAATTTGTATCGGTGGTAAATTAGCATGTCCTCCGGAAGATTGTGGAGGAATTTGGGGATATTATGATTTATTGGAAATTATACAAGACCCAAATCATCCTGAATATGAAGATATGTTAGAATGGTTGGGAGAAGAGTTTAACCCCAAATTTGTTGATACGGAAGCTATTAACAGGGAACTTAAAAATATAAGATAATTTTCAAAACCTATTGTGCGAAGATACAATTTACGCACAACGATATTTGATTGGAATTAAGTGCTATTCAATATTGATAATTAATTCTTCCAGGCTTCTTTTAGGAACATGATGAATATTTTCACTGTCTCTCCAGTATTCAATATTATTATCTTTTACAGATTCAATAATTACTTTTTCCTTTGGTTTACCGAGAGCAATTGTAAGTAAAATCCTTAAATTTTCAGGTAGTTTTAAAATTTTATGAAGTTCATTTTTTTGGATAGAAACGATCATGCATCCTCCCAGTCCTTTTTCAACTGCGCCGAGTAAAATACTTTGAGCGGCAATTCCAGCATCATACTCAATCATTTTTTTGTTGTTCGGATTTCCGAGGATGATAACATAAGCAGATGGCCTTTCTCCTTCTTCCGGTCCGTTCCAATCTCTTAAATAACCTGCCCATTTAAGATGTGGAAATATCAGTTTGTTATTTTCCGGTGTATTTGATAAGAAAAATTTCAATTGCTGAAGATTACCCGCCGAAGGGGATAATCTTGCCAAATCAATTAATTCTTTAAGGGTTTCGAAAGTAATATCATGTTCCTGATAAAATCTTCTGTAACTACGGTTTTTTTCAATAAGAGATTTTAGCATATTACAAATTTTTAATATTCATCCGATGACTCCAAGTCATCGGATGAATTAGCTTCTATTTAATTTAATAGGTTGAAATCCTCTATAAGACAGCGATCTCCAAAGCCATTCAAGCGGGCCATACCGGAAATATTTTAACCAGAAATAAGAAAACATCACCAATAAAACCCAAACACCGAAAACAATAAGTATCAATCCGCCACGCTCTACCTTGCCATAAAACCCGAAACCGTGTCCGTAAAAAATTATTGTACAAATTAGTGTTTGCAAAATGTAGTTTGTAAAAGCCATACGTCCCACTGCGGCAAGCAGCTTTTTAAAACCTGAAAACAAATTTGATTTGCAAAAAAGCATAATCAAACCAATATATCCAAAACTCACAAAAATACTTCCCCAGTAATTATATAGTTTCCCTCCAAACATCGAATATTCCATAGTAAAGCCTGCATTGAAATTTTTTATCATTCCTGTTATTACAAGGAAATAACCAATTAAAAAACCAATTATCAAATAAGTAATGTAATATTTTGATGAGCGGCTTGCAGTTAATACTTTTAATTTATAAAGAGCCATGCCGATAAGCATTAACCCCCAAACACGCCAAAGCGAATACATAAAGAATACAAAGGTTTGTATTGTTATTGCTAATGAGATACGGTTTTCCATTTGGCCTATCCAGTTGCTCCGGTATATCAAAAGATTTTGTTCAATTATTTCTTTATCAGGTTGCCATTGCTTCAATGTGTGCTGTACGCTTTCTTCAGGCCAGTATGGCATCGACCAGTTAAAGAATATGCTTAATAAAAATGGTATAATTAACAAAGATATTCCGACTATCAGAAGTGTTTTTATTGATTTTTTTCTGAAAAGAAAAGCAAGCATACCAACTAAGGCATAATTAACTAAAATATCGCCAAACCAAAGTAAATACGCGTGTAACAAGCCAAATATCAACAACCACATCATTCGCCGGTAATGCAAGCCGGTTGAAGGTAGTCTTTTATTTTCAAGATTATTTGTCATTAAAATAATACCGGCGCCGAATAAAATCGAAAATATAGTCATAAATTTCTGGTCGGCGATAATATGACTTAACATCCAAATCCATTTATTTATTCCGGTGAAGTCGCCGTAAGCTGTCGGATTGTCGTAGGCCGAGAATATCATTGAAAAAACCTGGATATTCATTATTAAAATTCCAAGTACGGCAAATCCTCTCAACACATCAATTGAGATTATACGTTGCCCCGGAGCAATGGGGCAATATTTTAAAGTTTTCATAATAAATTTTTTATCGTTCAAAAATAAAAATTTTTAACCATGTTAGAAAAATTACACATTGTTCGTAAAATACTTCCACACATTAGTTAAATCATGTTTACCCCAATGAGATCACTTTGGTATAAAAGTTATTTATTATATTATTTTTGCACCTAATATTTTAATACAATGGAAAAATCAAATACAAAAAAAGAAAATAAAAAATATCTCAGGCATACAGTTACCTCTGCTTTGCCTTATGCCAACGGGCCGATTCATATCGGGCATTTGGCAGGGGTTTATATTCCGGCTGATATTTATTCAAGATATTTGCGGTCGAAAGGCGAGGATGTAATTTTTATCGGCGGCTCGGATGAGCATGGCGTGCCGATTACGATCAAAGCCAGGCAGCAGGGTGTATCTCCTCAGGAGATCGTGGATAAGTACCATAAAATTATCAAAGACTCATTTGAAAAATTTGGCATCTCATTCGATATTTATTCAAGAACATCCAACAGGATACATCACGAAACAGCATCGGAATTTTTTAAAAAAATGTATGATCAGGGTGATTTTATTGAAAAAACATCCGAGCAATATTATGATGAAGAAAACCACCAGTTTCTTGCCGACCGTTATATTACCGGAACATGCCCTCATTGCGGCTATGAGAATGCTTACGGCGACCAGTGTGAAAACTGCGGCACTTCGTTGAGTCCGGCAGAGTTGATAAATCCCAAATCGGCTCTGAGTGGAAATGTTCCTGTTCTGAAGGAAACAAAACACTGGTATCTTCCACTGAACGAATACGAGCAATGGCTGAAAGAGTGGATTGTTGAAGGACATAAGGGAGATTGGAAGCCAAACGTTTACGGCCAATGCAAGTCGTGGATTGATCTGGGGCTTAAACAGCGCGCCCTAACACGCGACCTTGACTGGGGCGTTAAAGTTCCGCTCGAAGAAGCCGAAGGCAAAGTTCTTTATGTTTGGTTCGATGCTCCGATAGGTTACATCTCGGCAACCCGCGAATGGGCTGAACAAAATGGCAAAAACTGGGAACCTTACTGGAAAGATGAAAACACAAGACTAACACATTTTATCGGTAAAGACAACATCGTTTTCCACTGTATTATTTTCCCGGCGATGCTTAAAGCCGAAGGCTCTTATATCCTGCCGGATAATGTTCCGGCATTCGAATTTCTGAACCTCGAAAACGAAAAAATTTCAACTTCCCGCAACTGGGCTGTCTGGCTTCACGAATATCTTGAGGATTTTCCCGGAAAACAGGATGTCTTGCGTTATGTTCTTACAACAAACGCTCCCGAAACAAAAGATAATGATTTTACATGGAAAGATTTTCAGGCTAAAAACAATAATGAATTGTTAGCAATTTTTGGGAATTTTGTAAACCGTACACTCGTTCTTACACATAATTACTTCAACGGTAAAGTTCCTGAAATTACCGAGCTTACTGATGATGACAAAAAAGTTGTGGAAGAGATAAACCGGTTTCCCGGAAAAATTGGGGGAAGTCTTGAAAATTTCAGGTTTCGCGAATCGCTAAGCGAAATGATGAACCTGGCACGGCTTGGCAACAAATACCTCACTGATAACGAGCCTTGGAAAATATTTAAAACTGACGAAAAACGTGTCAGGACGATCATAAATATATCTCTGCAAATATGCGCCAATCTCTCTGTTCTTGCAGAGCCTTTCCTGCCGTTTACAGCGCACAAGCTCGCGGAAATGCTGAACATCGGCAGGTTAAAATGGAACGATGCGGGAAATATAAACATTCTGCCTGCAGGGCATCAACTAAATAAGCCGGTTTATCTTTTTGAAAAAATTGAAAATAAAGACATTGAAATCCAGATACAAAAACTTCTTGACACAAAAAAAGCCAACCGGGCTAAAGAAATAAATGCTAAACCCGCAAAAGAAAATATTGGTTTTGACGATTTTGTAAAGATGGATATCAGGGTTGGAACAATTCTTGAAGCCGAAAAGATTCCCAAAACAAAAAAGCTGATGAAGCTGAAAATAGATACAGGCATCGACCAAAGAACGGTGGTGGCGGGAATTGCCGAACAATACAATTCCGAAGATATTATTGGACGCAAAATCAGCATTTTAGTAAATCTTGCTCCGAAAAAACTTAAAGGTATCGAATCGCAGGGCATGGTACTGATGGCCGAAGATCGGGAGGGGAAACTTGGTTTTGTGTCTCCACCAGAAGAATTTGAGAACGGCAGCGAGATAAAGTAGAAATTTGGTGTTAACGTATTTCAGGCATTGACATATAGACAATCCTATTAGAACGTTCCTCTCAGGGCAATAATAAAATTTATCCCGGGTGCAGATATTCCTGATGAATACGGACGGTAACGTTTATCTAAAATATTCTCTATACCAAAATTAACCTGGAAAGTTTTGTTCAGTTGATATGAACCTGTAAAATTCAGTGTAAACCAGGCTGGCGAGTAAGGCTCGCCATTTTTGTCTTTTGCATACATATAAGTTTTTGTTCGTTCTGAAGGAGCAAGATTTTCGTAAGAAATTTCTCCGTTATAATCACAATTAAATTCTAGTTTTAGTTGTTGCATTTTAAATATCAGGGAGGCGCTGCCAAAAAGCGGCGCTACATGTCTTAACGGTTCTCCTTCATCATCCTCGCCTTTTGTATAAGTCAGAAAAGTTTTTAATGAGAAATGTTCCGAAACGTCAGCATAAAAACTGGCTGAACCGCCGTAAATATGCGCATAACCGGCATTTACAACTGCCTGTACTTTACTTAGTTCTCCGTCGTACAAGATTGAATCTTGCCCGTTGAATAAAAAATCTCTGCGCACCATTACATCTGCAATATAGGTATAAAACAATGTAATATCCAGTTTGGCCTTGAGGCCAAATTTTTTAATTACACCGACCTCTGCATTATAAGCATATTCAGGTTTTAGATTATCGTTGGGCACAATAACACATCCTGGTTCCGAATCAAAAACTTTGGCTATATCATCGAGGTTTGGTGCGCGAAATCCTGATGATAAGTTAGTGTTAAACTGCCACTGTTCCTGAGGCCGGTACACAAGACCGATGCTTCCGTTCACTGCGCCGGTATTCAGTTTTATCCTGTCAAAGGGAAATTTAAAAAACGAAGTATCGCTAAATTTAGAATTCAAAAATATATGGCTGTAACGAGCGCCGGCAAGAAATGTAAAATGATCGCTAAGTCTTAATTTCAAACTTAGGTAAGCAGCAAGGCCTGAATAATTGGTACCCTCGTCGGGATAGCGTGTTGATTCGGGTGACAGTTTCCCGCTTTCAATATTTTTATTAAAAGCTGTTGATTCAACATAATTGTAAAATGACTCTATTCCGTAAAATATTTGTGTATTCCCCCAAACTTCTTTATTAAAATCAATATTTACGGTAGCAATCTGTACATTTTCTGTTCTTTCCCGCAAATCATTTTTGTTCAGTTTCCGGTCGTACCGGCTCTCTTCAACATTTTGGTATGCCAGAAGAAACCTAACCTCGTCGTATAAAGTAGTCGGTTTTGTTAATTCAAGACTCAGGCGGTTCATCATCCATTTTTGCGGGCCATAATACCATTTGGCGTATTTCAATTTATTATCCGAAGTTTGAATAAGGCGGTCATATCTTGGAATATCCGAGGTTGTGGAATAATAAAACGCATAATTCAGGTCTAAATATTCCGACGGCTTAAACCGGATTTTCTGCAGAATATTCAACTCCCAATAACCGCTTGGTTTCTGAACGTTATAATTATCATTTTTAACAATAGAGTCAATCCCGTTAATTCTTTCAACAATATCTTTTCTGTCAAATTCGGGCAAGCCGGCATTGCCTTGTCTCAGATCATCAAAATCGCTGAATGAAACACTTGTTAAAAGTCCCCATTTTTTCCTTCCGTAATTGAAGTCGAAATGAGTTGTTTTTTCCAAATCGGCTGAAGAAAAACGCAGTAAAGCATTTGCCTTGGTAAAACAATTTTTATTAACTGCAAGTTTTACTTTTTTCGTATGAAAATCCATCACACCACCAAGCGCATCGGAGCCATAAATAACCGAGCCGGGGCCAAAAATCACCTCGGCGTTTTCGATACTGTTCGGGTCAATCGAGATAACATTCTGCAAATTTCCACTCCTGTAAATGGCATTATTCATCCTAACACCGTCAACAACAAGCAAAACTGAATTAGCTGCAAAACCTCTTATCATCGGGCTTCCGCCACCAAGTTGACTTTTCTGGACAAAAACCTCGTTGGAAGCTTCGAGTAAGTCGGCTGAAGTCTGGGGATTTTCAAAAGCAATTTCCTTTGCTGAGATTGTCACAATTTTGTTTGGAATTTCTTCCCTTTTTTGTTCCCACTTATGTGCAGAAATTATTATCGGATTCAGGTTAATCGTACGTTTTGAGAGTTTTACCTGGTAATTCATTTTCCTGATATGATCGGTAGTCATAACACAACCGAAAAATCCGGTATGTTGAAAAATCAAAGTGTCATTGGCAGAAAAAATCGATAAATCGGCTTTACCTTTTTCATTTGTCAGTTGAGATTTTGTTTTATCAAGATTAAAGACGGCAACATTTTCAACCGGGCTTAAATCGGTAGAGTTCACAACAGTAACTTCCTGAGCAATTGAGATTTGAAACAGACTTAGTAATAAAAGCAGAAGGGTAACTTTTTTTATCATTTTTACCTGATTTGTTTTAGGCTGTAAAACTAATACCGAAAATTGACATAATTTGACTTTTACCAAATTTTAACTAATTTTACCGCAATTAATAATTAATTAACATATTCATACCCAAATGATCAGGATATCAGCGATTTCGTATCTTAATGCGTATCCGTTTATTTACGGACTTCAGAAATCCGGCATTCTGAGTAACTATCTTCTTGAAGTTGATTATCCGGCTGTGTGTGCCGAAAAGTTATTAAATAATCGTACGGATATTGGCTTGGCTCCGGTTGCTGTAATCCCGGAATTGAAACATTTCGAAATATTAACCGATTATTGTATTGGAGCTGACGGCCCTGTGGAAACTGTATTGTTACTTGGTTCAGGAAACAGAAAAGAAATACGTACAATTTATCTTGATATTGAATCGAAAACTTCGATAAACCTAATTAAAATTATATCAAAATTTTTCTGGAAGACGGAATATTTTTGGAAGTCAATTAAAGATTATGAGCCTGATTATAAAGACCCGCAAAATGCCTTTGTTCTGATAGGAGACAAAACTTTTACCGAAGCTAAAAAATTTCAATATAAAACCGACCTTTCAGAAGAGTGGAAAAAATATACCGGACTGCCATTTGTTTTTGCCTGCTGGATTGCAAATAAAGAGTTGCCGCTGGAATTTAAAAACCGGTTTAATGAGGCAATCCGATACGGCATTCTGAATAAAAAGCTTGCGGTAATGGAATCTCAAAACAGAATAGTTTCCCGTAAGGAAATGCTCAGATATATTGAAAATTCAATTAGTTATTATTTTGATGAAGAAAAAAAGAAGGGATTAAAATTATTTCTTCATTATTTAGAACTGATGAATGACCAATAGATT
>CBDUSJ010000077.1:0-9262 GCA_965369845.1 uncultured bacterium
ATTATTTCCGAATTTTTTACAATCAAATAATCCAATTCCGCATTACTATTTTTTGTTTCTCTTGTCCAATATTAATATGATATTTATGGATAATTTCCAATGCAAAAATAATCTTTTATTGGGTATTTTCCAATGTTTAATTAATTGTTTTTTGGATATTTTCCAATATTAATGATAAGCATACGCCATAGTTGCGATACTGATTTTAATATCTTTTATCCTGTTAAGCGCATTTGCCGAGGCTTCGAGTGTTGAGCCGGTAGTAATAACATCGTCAACAAGCAAAACATGTTTGCCTGATAATTTGGTATAATCTTTCAGGTCGAAAATATCTTCTACATTTTTCCATCTTTCAAATTTTGTTTTACGGGTTTGTGTTTCAGAAGCTATTTTCCTGTACAGGTTTTTGGTATCAAGATTTATTTTCATCGATGAGGATAAACCCCGTGCAAATAATTCACTCTGATTAAAGCCGCGTTTTTTAAGTTTTGTTTTGTGTAATGGCACGGGAATTACCGTTTCGATGGTGTTAAACAATTCCGATTTTTTTAATTCCCTTCCGTATAATTCTCCGAGGAAAATTCCAATTTCTTTTATCCCCTTATATTTCATTTGATGAATAAGATGCTGAACCTTACCTGCTTTGACAAAATATAAATACGAAGCTGCAGATTCAAATTTTATCCTTCCGGCAAATATCTCCGTAATAGAATTTTCTTTTTCCAGATGAAAATTGGTTTTCGGCAACTTGTACAAACATGAGGTGCAAATAACTTCTTCGTTTTTAAAAAGAAGATTGCCGCAAGCATGACAAACCCGTGGAAAAATGAGCGAAAGAAAATCATTCAGCAGTGTCATGTTTTAAAGTAAGTTTTATTTGAGTCGCTTTAAAAGGTAAATTTGTTTAACATGTTAATCCGCCCTAATCGACTATTTATTTTCGAAAAGATTCTCAAGATAAAAATATTCTATCCCAAATGAGGATTTAATTTTTTTAATCTGCTCATGGATTTTTTCGCTGTCAAGTTTTCGCTTGCTTTTTTGTCCTATCAGCATAATATTTTTAGGAGTATGTTCGGTTGAGATAAACTCAAAAACCTTAGTTGTGTAACCGTTAGCCTCCAACATCAAAGCCCTTAATCCATCAGTGATCATCTCCGCCAGTCTTTCTTCAAATATTCCGTGTTTTAAAATTGGGGCAAGTTCATTTTTTGCTTTTATCTCTTTTCTTATTTGTTTATGACAACAAGGTGCGCAAATTATATATTTTGCTCCGGCTTCCGTTCCTTTAAAAATTGCGTCATCTGTGGCTGTATCGCAAGCATGGAGAGCTATCAGCATATCAACGCGGTGTAGGTCGTACTCCCTGATATTATTTTTGACAAAATGCAAATTTTCAAATCCGGTTTCGTTAGCAATCTTTTCACATTTCTTTACCAGTTCATCGCGCATTTCTATTCCTGTAATTTCTGCGTTAATACCGAGATTGTTAACAAGGTGATCGTACAAAGCAAATGTAAGATAGCCCTTCCCTGCTCCCATATCTGCAACTTTAAACACTTTTGAAATTTTCTTCCCTTTTAACAGGCCATCTATTATTTCAACATATTTATTTATCTGCCGGAATTTATCATTCATACTTGGCAAGATTTTTCCCTCATTAGAAGTTATCCCAAGTTTTTTAAGATAAATTTTACCTTCCGGTTTAATAAATCTGTCTTTTATTTTATCATGTTCAAAAGATTTTAATTTCGGAAGACTTGGTTTTGAAGTAATCAGCCTCGGAACACGCTTTTTATTAAAAAGAATTTGCACATCTTCATCGCCGGTAAATAAAACCCCGGATAGAAAATCAATTCCTAACAATTCCGAAATTTTAATTATTGCTGCAGGCAGCCGGTAATTTTTAGTAATATCTTTATTTTCGTGCCTGTAAACAAACGACAATAATTCTTCTCCTTTAATTTTTGCCGGCCTGATAAAAACATTTTTGACCTCACTTTTTTTTGAAGATCGTTTACCAAGGGTAAGTTTTGCAAATTTTTTCTCTTCAAAACTGTTTTTCAGTTTATCCAAAAATTCATGTAGGGTTTCCGTTGTACTCATTTTAATAGAATAATTTTTTTATTGATTATCTGAAAATACGGCATTTTTCATATCGTAGTTTACATTTCTGATAAATAACCATTTAAAGAATAGAACACGGATAACGCTGATTTTACTGATTTACACTGATTTTTATCCGTGATTATCCGTTTAATCCGTGTCATCGGTGTTCTATTTATTATTTAAATTGTTAACTAATTTTGATAAATTATGAAAGATGCCGAAAATATTATTTTGTTTTATGGGAAAGACAGCGTAAAAGGTTCGCTTACTTTTAGCAGGTAAGTTTTTCCGGGATTCAGCATTTCGAGTGTTAAAATTCCTGCGCCAGGCCAGAACACCCTCCAGCCTGCAACTTCCTTTAAAATAATGATTTTATCTAAATGTTGTGAAAATAAAACACCTGCAGACACCGGACTTTCCGATAAAACAGGGATGAGGTTCCAGCCTGCGGCAAGTTCAATTTCGCGGGATAATAAGGGAGCGCCGGCTACATTAAGAATAACTTCGCTGTCAATCTTAATTTTGTATCCCTCCGAAACATTCCAGTTCCCGATAGTGTTGATATTTTGTTCAGGCCAGAAAATTCCTTCCTGCCCTTGGATAATAATCAGTTCATCGATAACTTCTGAAAACAGATTTTCCAACTCTGAATTTTCCGGCTCAATATTTAAAGAAATACCGCTCCAGCCGGCCGGTAAAATTATTTGTTGTTCGGCCTGACATTTTATAATTGCTTTCCATCCTGATTTGGTAATCATGTAATCTGAAAAAAACTTAAAAGTCAGGGCGCCATCAGGATTTGTTGCCGTTATATTTCCCGGTGAATCTGTGCCACAATATTTTCCAATCAGCGCCGATGCGGTTGAAGGCCCGTCGTAGATTTTAAGATAGTCGTAATTACAAGATGAATGATACTCCACGTTGAATTCAACAAACTCAACATTCAATTTTGAACCTTCTATGATGGGTAAAAAAGTCAGGGTAAAATCTTCATAATCCGAATAATTACCGTTTGGCCCTCCCGAATCGTAAAACAAAGCCGAACATACTTCAAACGTCCCGTTTTCCATCAGATACTCATGCATCACATTGATGTATCCGGTTTTAGTTACCGAACCGGTGTCGCCGTTTGAATTGATAATTGTCAGGCTTACATCAAAACACCCTTCGTCAGAGTATAAAATGTCAGCAGGATATTGTTCCGAAGAAACAGAAGGATTACCACCTTCAAATTCCCATAGCCATTGAACCGGACCGCCAAAGGACAAGTCGGTGAAGCTAACCGTATTTCCCGTAGGAATAACCGTTTCGGAGGAGGTGAAATCTGCAATAAGATTACCTGCGTTCAGTTGTACATCAACCACAGTTGTTTCCCTGTTAAATACCGGAATATTCGATATTGTTTTTGAATAATAACCGGGTGAAGAAAAAGTCAAAGAGTAATTACCTTCAAATAAAAGCCGGTGATAGTTGCCATTTTCCGGCGCTGAATAAATCCATGAATTATCAATATCAAAACCTTCTATTTCCACTTTGGCAACCACAGGCTCGCCGGTAACCGAATCGGTAACAACGCCACGAATCCCGAACAGACACTGCTCCATATAGTTGAGCATCGAACGGTAATTATATTCCCAGTGTACAGGCAACTGGGCTGCCGGAAGCATTTTTACTGCAGACTGTTCAATAGTGCTCTCGCGGCAATAGTGGAAATAATTCATATAATCCTGCCGCCCGCCATTTATGGTGTACCAGGCGTAACCGTTAGTTATCCCATTTTGCAAATCGTTGAAATAACCCGTTGGCGCATAAACATGCACAGTATCGGCATATCCACGCGAAACATAAATCCACCAGTCAACATCGGCAGGTAACTGCGCCCAGGTATCCCAGGGATAATTCACCACTTCGGCGCCGCTGTGTGTATTTGCCGACATCACAAAGTTGTTTTCTTCGGCAAGCTGCATAAAAGCTATTGTCTCAGGTTGCCACTCTTTACCGTCAGGATGGGGGCCGTCTTCAGGGTCAGGATAATTTCTGTTTAAGTCAACCCAGTTGGCATTATATCTTTTTGCGCCACTAACGGTATGGTTTCCCGAATAATATGTTCCATCTGGATTAGCAAGCGGGTTTATCCATATTTCGATGTTATCAACGAGATTGGTTACCTGTTCGTCAAGGTTGTAATTTTCAAGCAAATAATCGATAAGCCTTAACATCAGGATATAAGTAACCAATTCATCGCCATGCATCTGGCCGGTATAAAGAAATTGCGGTTCATTTTCCGACTGGGAAACATTATCCGAAATTTTTGCCATCAGCAGTTCCCGTCCGTTCACCGAAGCGCCAATGCTGAACACTTCGCAAATTTCAGGAAAATCTGTTGCGAACTGGTACATCATATCTACATAAGCGTCGTAAGTGGGATAAAAATCCCAGTCTCTTAAACTTTCCAAATCATTCGTTCCTTTCATTACCGGATTTTTGAGCATATCTCCAGGGTTTTCCAATAAACGATATTCAATACCAAGTTTAAGAAATTTTTCAAATTCCTTTTTATTGGCATAAGCAAAAACTCCTGAGTTTGAAACCTTGTCGATAGAAACGATTGAGGAAATTTTGTTAAGATAATCCTTATCGGCAATTTCAAAATAAAAATATACTTCGCCGCTTTCGCTGAATATTGTATTTAATATTTCATCGTCACGAGGCTTTTCCTGCGGGATTATTTCCTGTGCAGCTAAAACCGGAACGATAAAAACCAACAGTAAAAATAAATACACTTTGTTATTAAAAATCATAAGTCAATTTTTTTTTAAGACAAAATTAAAGAGATAAAAAGAATATTTTAGAGATAAATTAATTTATCGGTTTAAACAATTTTATATTTCGTTCCTACGGAGCTTGTGATTTTTCTTACTATTTGTTTTCTATAAATATTTCATCTTTACGGGATTTAATTACTTTTAAATTGATTTAATGATTATTCACAAACTCCTTTATTGAAAATTAGATAGCCGATATTAAGCGAAACAAAAAAATTGTCGCCCGGGTTATCAAAATAATTAAAATTCAAACTTATAGGCCCGATAATACTATGGAAAACGACAACCCCTGATCCGATATAAAACCGTTTGTCAAATTTTTCTCCAAAATATGCTGTATTATCATCTGCCTGCAGAATTTGTTCATAAGGCTGAAAAAGATAGCCCTCCGCCCTTACTTCAAACCTTTTTCCTAATTTTAACACAGCCTTTAAACCCACGCCTCCAAAATTATATGCCCTGAAACCCTGAAGAAAAAGAGTTTTACTTTGCGGTATAGGGTCGAATGCCGGAGCAGATAACAGGCTTGAAGTATAATTTCCAAATAATTTTCTACCAGAAAGATAAAGCTGGGAATAAAATCCAAGTTTCACGGGTCCGATTGATTTAAAATAATTATCCCAGATCAAGTTGAAGCTTAACCATTGATGAGGGGTTTTATAATTTGCCTGGTGGTTTCCTGAAAGAGAACCGCTGGTAAAATTTTCCTCACCATTAATATAGCAGAGAGACAAAAGAAATCTTGCTCCCGAGCTGGCATATTGTTTCCGGTTCAGCGTGTTAAACTCAAGTGTAAGGTGATTGGCAAAACATGGAAAGGTAGTTTTATCGGCGGTATCCTCTCTCGAAAATAGATTCGTCTGGTAATATTCGTCTTCAATACCGGTGACTGCTGCGCCAAGTTCGAGCTTTCCATTATTTGTAACTGGTATTCCGACATCTATCTCAACATGATTATCTTCCTGAATAATAAACGCCGGTGTTTTATCCTCAAAGAAATAAGTTGAATTTTTGAAATAATCATAATGATTGTAAACAAAATCCGTCTTAAGATAAAATGGAAGTTTTGATGGAAAATCGATCCGTCCACCAAGCAAAAAAGATGAATAAAACCTTCCGAAATAAACATTACCCCATAACTCTAATGCATTCCTGAAAAGATATTTATATCGAAATTCAACAAAAGCCTGATTTGCAATCTGGGTAGAAATATTCCCGCCGAATTTGAACTGGTAACGACTTGCCGGATTAATATCGAGATAGAGATCAAAATATCCGGTTTTCTCATTATATTTTGCCGTAGGAAAAACAAAGCCGATCTTGTCATCAGCCAGTAATTTAAAATATTCCGCTTTCAACTTTTCAAGGGTAATGTGCTCCGACTTGTGCGAAAGCGTTTTTAAAACATACTCCGATGCTCTCTTATTCAGCCCGCGGGTGTAAATGCTGTCAATAATTAAAGGAGGTTTTTTATTGTTAAAATTTTGTCTTTTTGTTTCCCTTTCCTGTTTGCCGGTGAAATTTTCTATTAGGTTTTTTATCTCATTAATATGCTCCATTGTTGCAACATAACCACTGTCGATGAATGCTTTCGTGTGTGAAAAATCAAGAACGTTCACCTTTTCAACCTTCGGTTCTATTAAAACACTATTTTCAGGGTCAAGGCTAAAATCTGTTTCCGCCATAAGCATATTCTGAATTTGTGAAAGAATATCATCTTGCTCGGGTTTAGGGTAGTTACCGGCAACTTTGCTCCCGATTATAACATCAGGATGAAATTCTTTTACCGCAACATCAGATGGGAAATTATTGTACATTCCGCCATCGAACATCAGCTTATCGTCAATTTTTATAGGCTTAAAATAAAACGGGAAAGTCATTGATGCTCTGATAGCCTTACCGACACTCCCCTTGCCAAGTATTACCGCTTTGTTAGAATCGATGTCGGCTGCGACACATCGAAAAGGAATACACAAACTGTCGAAATTTCCTCTACAAACAGCCGTTGCGCCGGCAAACAGTTCCATAAACATAAAATCCATTTCGACCGGGGTGATAATATTTGTAGGTAAAAATGAAGATAATTTTTTCCTGAAGTCAACATCAAGACTTACCCAGGAAGCATCAGGCTCACCCTGCTTGAAAAAATATGTGTATTTTCGGTCCAGTTCACCGGAAGTCCATCTTTCAAAGTTCTTACTTGTAAAAATCGCCTCAATTTCATCAGGTGAATAACCGCCGGCATACAAACCTCCCACAACAGCTCCAATTGAAGTTCCGGCAATGTAGTCAACAGGAATGTTATTTTCTTCAAGGGCTTTCAGCACTCCAATATGTGCTGCCCCGCGCGAACCGCCACCACTAAGTACAACTGCAACTTTCTGGGCGAAGGCCGGATCAATTCCAAAAATCAGAATTATTAAAAAAAATATTTTTATTGCAAGCGGAAAATTCTTCATGTACACCTGAATTTAAAACCGGTGTTTAAAATTACTAAAATACAAGAATGCATTACAAAATAATGAAAAAAAACGGCAGTATCATATTTTAAAGCGCAAATGTTAAAAAATTGAATAACGAATAACGAACACTTAATAATGAATGTAGAAAAAAAAACGTTAGTTTTCCATTGTGCTTTTTCGAGATGTTTTTATACTTTGCATCATTATTGCAAAATCAATTAATCAGTCTTTTAAATCATATTTCTTATATTTCATTATTATTTATTTTATATTCGTTATTCATTATTTCAATTCTCAAAAATAGTTTTTTTTAACTAAGCAACTCAAAATAAGATTTTGCCAAAAAAAACCGTGTCATTAGAAAAAAAATAACACGGCTTAAACTAAATAAATCTCAGTTTAGCTGAGTCTATACTTTATCAAGAGCTTGTTCCAGGTCGGCAATAATATCTTTTTCATCTTCTATACCAACTGAAATACGAACAAGTCCGTCGGTAATACCTGCTTCGAGCTTTTTATCGTGATCAATTTTTGAATGAGTCATCGATGCCGGGTGCTGGATAAGAGTTTCTACTCCACCAAGCGATACGGCAAGAAGAGCAAGTTTTACATTATCCATCAATCTTTTGCCTGCATCCAATCCGCCTATCAGTTCAAAAGAGATAATAGATCCCGTCCCGTCCATCTGTTTTTTTCCAAGTTCATATTGTGGATGAGATTTCAATCCCGGATATTTTATCCATTTTACTTTCGGATGATCTTCGAGAAATTTTGCAACATTCATTGCTGTTTTCTGAGCTTTCTCAATCCTGAGCCCCAGTGTTTTTAATCCGCGATGAACCATAAATGCCTGGTGAGGATCCATGTTGCATCCCATATTTACCATTACAGGACGAATTTTTTTATCAAGCTCTTTTGTTCCAGCCACAATCATTCCTGCGACAATATCGGCATGACCGTTGATGAATTTGGTCATAGAATGAATAACGACATCTGCGCCAAATTCCAATGGCCTTTGCAGAAATGGACTACAAAACGTATTGTCAACCACCAGTGGAACTCCGATTTTATGCGCAATATCCGCAAGCGCTCTGATATCTGAAATTCCCATTGTGGGATTGGCGGGAGTTTCGGTGTATATCATCGAGGTTTCGGGGCGGATCGCTTTTTTAACCTGTTCCAGGTCCGTGGTATCGATGTAAGAATATTTTACACCAAATTTTGAAAATATTGTTTCCATAACTACCCTTGACGGGCCGTACAGTGCATTGTGGCTTACAATATGTTTACCTACGCCAAGAAAAGAGAGATAAACGGTTGTGATAGCAGCCATACCCGAAGATGTTGCAATACCGCTATAACCGTTTTCAAGCGCTGCAACCGCCTTTTCAAGAGCGTTTATCGTTGGGTTGCCCAAGCGTGTGTAAATATATCCATCGTCCTCGCCTGCAAAACATGCAGCGCCATGATCAGCATTTTTAAATTTGAATGTTGATGTTTGATAAATAGGCACAGTAGCGCTTCCGAAAGGATCATCAAATTCCCCGGCATGTACCTGCTTTGTAAAAAATCCTAAATTTTTTGAATCCATAAGTTTATTTTGTTAATTATTTATTATATTCCATTAAAGCGGCGCAAAGGTATTCGGATTATTTAGATGTAAAAAGATTTATAAATTTTTTTATCAAAAAAATTTTGTATTAAAAAATAACATTAACAATATTTTTTTTACTTTTACCTGCACTTTTAAAATTCTTTCAAATAATGAATGTTGAGATATTATATTATTCACAGAAATTTTCTTTATATTATTAGCTAAAAAAAATTAACTATGAAAAAAAAATTAACGCATTTCCTAATCCTGAT
>CBDUSJ010000078.1:0-9223 GCA_965369845.1 uncultured bacterium
GAATTCAGGATTGAGCAGTGGGACCCTTACCTGAAAGAACACCGCGTGGATTTACCACCTGAAAGGGCGCTCAGGACAATAATTGATTATCTTGAAGAAAATGATTTGGAATTCCTGAACGGAGCAACACAGCTTATGATTGTTCCCGGATACCGTTTCAGGCTGATCGATGGGATGCTAACAAATTTTCATCAGCCAAAAAGCACACTTCTTTTATTGATTGCATCATGGCTTGGCGACACATGGAAAGATATTTATAATTATGCTCTTGACAACGATTTTCGTTTTCTGAGCTACGGGGATAGTTGTCTTTTTTTATGATTTTTTTGATGCCGCTAATGCGCGAATTATGGGACGAATTATATCAATAAACTATTATAATAAATTCCTATTATTTTAACACTTAACATTAATTTTCGCTGCTGATATAATCGGTTTTTTCTATCTGTCCGTTTTTAATCACGAAAACATTCCATTTATTACCGTGTTTTCCTTCAGGTATCTGAAAATATTCCAATAACCTGCCATCGCCATACACTTTTACTGTGGCATGCGATTTCGACAGTTTTGCGGAATTTTCATTCGTCCGGTTACTGTAATCGTGAACAAAAAATTCATAATCGGCATCAGGATCTATTTTTTTGATGGTGATGGTTTCCGGTCCAAAACTGTCGGTATCGTCGCGGTCGAGCTTTCCAATGCCATCATTGCTTACTTTCATGTTTCTGTACGAAATATGATAATCGCCCTCTTTCACAAAGTGTGCATCAAGGTCGTTGGGTCTGCGTCCCCAGTCGAGAATGATACGGAGGTATTCGATATTCATAACCGGGGATATTGAAATCCTGTTATTGAAAATTGTGCCGGCAACCACTTCGGCGTTAAAATCGGTTGGGATAAAACCATCGCACCTGAAATGCACCGGAAGTTTTCCATCCTCTTCGGTTTTCGGAAATTTAAGCTTTCCCTCAAAATCCGTTTCAAAGTTCCCGATGCCCTCAATTTCCACTTTTGCTCCTTCAATCGGATTCCCGTCGAGGGCATTATAAAAACGGAGGGTGAAATTTTCGCTGTCCATTTCGTCATCAAGAACGTCTTTCATTTTGTCTATCTGGGCAAAAACAAAAACGCCGGACAGAAGTAAAAACAAAATTGTTAAGAATTTTTTCATAGCAAATATTTTTGGTAATTTAATATTAAAAAGATTGTAAAAATAACATTTTTCTATGATAGAATAACAAGGATCACATTTTTTCTTATGCAAGATTAAAATTGGCATAACTAAAATTATTGTGGAATTATGTTAAAGAATCTGTCTAAAAAGCCCGTGTGACCTAACCCTCTCCTGCAGGAGAGGGAATCCCCCTTCTCCTTGCAGGAGAAGGGGTTAGGGGATGAGATTACAAGATTAAAATTGGTATAACTAAAATTATTGTGGAATTATATTAAAGAATCTGGTCTAAAAAGTCCGTGTGAGCTCACCCTAACCCTCTCCTTGCAGGAGAAGGGGTTAGGGGATGAGGTTACAAGATGATAATTTCATTTTTATAAGATATTATTGTTTTTATACCGGACTCATTAAAATTAAAAAACCGCGAAATTTGTCCATACGACAAAATGAAACGACACGAAGTCCATACAACTGAAAGAAACCCGTACGACCGTAGAAAGTCCGTACGATGCGAAGCAAGTCCGTATGGATGGATGTATGGATTTCCCATATTTCCTAAACAATATTTTTTAAAAACATTTTACCTTGTTCGGTAATAAAACGCAAATTTTCTTTTCTAAATATTATTTTTTCTTTATCAAATATCCCGATTAAAATAAGGCATATTTTTCTGTTTCCTTTTACTAAATCTCTAAATTCAGAAATGGAAATACCTTTATTATTACTATCTAAATACTTCAGCAATTTTTTTCTGCAAGAATCAATAATCTTGTTATGAATAAAATTACCCTCAAAATTATATAATACATTTTTCTCAATCAAATATTTGATATATTTATTTAAAACATCAGACTTAATTTTGTTTTTATATGCAAGGGGTTGAATTTCTGACATTAACGGGACTTGCATATTATAATTCAAAAAGATATTTTCTATCCATTTTATTTCATTATTCATATTATCAGAAATAATAACTTTATGATTGGATAAAATCCATGTGTTAGCTTTTTGTATTATAAGCCCTTTATTTTCGATATGCGTTAATAAACTTTTAATATAAGCATGATTAATATTTGTGTCAGAAAAACCTAATTTACTTTTTATTTCATTGAAGCTGAGGCCATTTATTGAAATCGGATTTTTTTTATGAAATAAATTAATATCCCTAATTATTTTTTGAGAATAAATATTGTTTTTTTCTTTATCTATTAAAATTAAACTGTTTTCGGTTTTATAAAAAACAATGTCTTCAATATTTTCACTTAATACGGTTTTGATAATATCTTCTACAGGTTTATTAAGATTTTTTGAAATATCCCCAGCATCAACAGGCAATAGTTTTTTCCTGACTTCTATTTTTATCAGTTCCGACAAACTGTCATTAGCAAGCCGTTTCATCGATTTGATAAGTTTTTCGGGGCGTTTTTTATGATGAAGAGGATAGGCATCAACAATATAACCACCTCCGAGAGTTCTGTCGGATGATGTATTTCTAATTATAAACTTATCGCCATGTAATAAAACACATTTTTTTTGCAAATGTATTTGAACCATGGCGCTGTTGCCGGCTTTTAATAAATCGATATCCAATAAATGTATTCTTGCTTTGGTTTCGATAGTTCCGGAATAAAAAATTGCTTCAGACCAAAGTTTAAGATTAGAAATACAATGTTCAAATAAAAATAATTTAGCATCAACCATATCAGTATCATTAAATAGAACATTTGAAATGATCATACCTTTTTTAAATTCATCTTTATTGATGCCAATAATATTTATAGCGGCTCTATCGCCGGCACAAACTTGGTCGGATGCTTTGCCATACCGTTCAATATTTCTTATTTTTAATGGATTATTTTTTTTTGCAGGTAATAAATAAAGCGTATCACTATTTTTTATTATACCATTTAATACTGTGCCTGTTATAACATTTCCAAAGCCTTTAACAGAAAATATCCTATCAATATATATCCTCGCAAAATTGCCGGTTTTTCTTTGTTCAATATTATTTGAAATAATAGATATAGCATTTTTTAATTCATTAATTCCTTGTCCTGTAACAGATGATACTTCAACAGTGGGTGCATTTTCGAGAAAACTACCTTTTAAAAGAGTTTTTATTTCATCTTTTGCCATATCCAGAATTACATCATCAACAAGGTCGGTTTTTGTTATCACAACAATACCTTTTTTCATTCCTAAAATATTAAGAATATTAAGATGTTCTTTACTCTGAGGCATAATGCCACTATCAGCAGCAATTACAAAAAGGACAAAATCGATACTAAAAACACCGCTTAACATAGTGTGAATAAAATTTTTGTGGCCGGGCACATCAATAATACCTATTTTCTCTCCTGTAGGAAGAAGAAAATGAGTAAATCCTAAATTGATAGTTATTCCTCTTTTTTTTTCTTCTTTATGAGTATCACAATCAAAATTTGTCAAGGCTTTTATTAGCGCTGTTTTTCCGTGGTCAATATGACCGGCTGTACCCATTATTAAATGTTTCATAAGTAAAAAAGTGTTTTAATACGTAAAAATAAGTATTTATTCAATTCTATTTATAAAATTTGCTAAACATGAAAAATCTTTATTTTTACAAAAAAATATAATTATGAAAGATTATTTTATAAATAAATTTAGATTTTTAGGTGTTTCGATTTTATTATTGGGGTTTAATTTTTTGTTACTAAGTGATGAGACAACTACAAGGGAATGGATATATTTTGGTTGTTCAGTAGTTTGTTTGGCTTTTTTAGTTTTTTTATATTTTTATTTATTCAATAAAAAAAACAGAGATATTCAATAATCAAATATCTCTGTTTTATTTTAAAAATTTAATACAAAAAGACTTTAAGCTTTTTCTATTTTACAAGCAGCAACTTTATATTCAGGTATTTTAGCTATAGGATCTAAAGCATTATTAGTAAGAATATTAGCCGGTGCTTCGTGGAAATGGAAAGGTACAAATGTTGTTCCCGCGGGGATACGTTTAGTAACAAATGCTTTAGTGATAATTGAACCTCTGCGAGTAGTGATTTTTATATTTTCACTATTTTTTACATTAATCATTTCTGCGTCTTCAACAGAAATCATTGCATGAGGGCCGGCAAGATTATTCAAACCTTCTGTTTTTCTTGACATTGTACCTGTATGGAATTGCTGCAAAATACGGCCTGTAGTAAGATAAATCGGATATTCTTCATCAGGTAACTCGGCAGGTTCTTTAAAAGGAATAGCAAACATAGTGCCTTTACCTTTAGCAAATTTACCAACATGTAATACAGGAGTGCCGGGATGTTCTTCGTTCGGGCATGGCCAATGCAAACCCTTATTTTTTTCGAGGCGTTTATAAGTCATTCCTGCATAAGAAGGAGTACATAATCGTAGTTCTTCAAAAATATCATTAGCAGTTTTAAAATTCCAGTTATATCCGAATTTTTCTGCTAATATTTGATGTATTTCCCAATCGTCTTTGGACTGTCCCGGAGCCTCAACTGCTTTATTTAACAATTGTACTCTTCTTTCAGTATTAGTGAAAGTACCTTCTTTTTCAGCATAAGTAGTTGCAGGAAGAACAACATCTGCAAATTTTGCTGTTTCAGTAAGAAAGATATCTTCAACAACAAGGAAGTCAAGATTTTTCAATGCTTTTTCGACATGATGAAGATCAGGGTCAGAGATCATAGGATTTTCACCCATAATATAAAATGCTTTCATTTCGCCATTAGCTGCTTTGTCAAAAGCAACAGTCATAGGAAGTCCTGGTTTATTATTAAGAGATGTGTTCCAGAATTTTTCCATTTTTTCCTGAACAGCAACATCACCAACTTTTTGATAAGCAGTATAAACAACAGGTAATCCACCAAAATCACATGCACCCTGTACATTAGATTGTCCTCTGAGCGGATTTACACCTCCACCGACAACTCCCATATTGCCGCAAAGCATTTGAAGATTAGCACACGATTTAACATTGTCAACACCTGTTGTATGTTGGGTAATACCCATAGCATAATACAAACCGGTAACTTTAGCATTTCCGATCAGAGCAGCTATTTCTTCAATGGTTTTTGCAGGAACGCCCGAAATTTTTTCAGTATATTCGGGTGTGAATTTAGCGACTTCATTTTTTAACCCTTCATAACCTTCAACACGTTCATCAATATATTCTTTATCTTCTAATCCGTGTTGAATGATATAATTCATAATTCCGTTTAAAACAGCAACATCAGTACCAGGTCTTTGTCTTGCATAAATGGTAGCATGATCAGCCATTTTAATACGTTTAGGGTCAATAACAATTAATTTCATGGTTCCTTTTTGTACTGCCTGTTTCATACGAGCAGAAATAACAGGGTGAGCTTCGGAAGTATCAGAACCAATAATAAGTGCAACGTCGGATTTTGTTATACCGGCAATATCGTTAGTCATTGCACCGGAACCGAATGTAGCAGCCAGACCGGCCACTGTAGAGCTATGTCAAAGACGGGCGCAGTGATCTATGTTGTTCGTTTTTAATGCAGTTCGAAATAATTTTTGGAATGTGTAATTTTCTTCATTAGTAACTTTTGCCGATGCAAGTGCCATTATTGTATTAGCTCCGTAAGTATCTTTTATATTTGAAAGTTTTTCAACAATCAAATCAGTTGCTTCTTCCCATGAAGCTTCTCTGAAAGAACCATCCTGATTTTTTATTAAAGGTGTTTTTAATCTATCTTGATGTCCGACAAAATCAAATCCATATCTACCTTTAACGCAAAGCATACCATTATTTACAGGAGAATTTTCAATGCCTCTGATTTTTACAATAGAGTTAGTTTTTCTGTCAATATTAAGTTCAAGATTACAGCCAACGCCACAATAAGGGCAAATAGTTTCAACTTTATCAAATTCCCATGTTCTTCCTTTGCCAATAGCCCTTTTGTCAATAATAGCGCCAACGGGGCATAATTGAGAACATTCACCACACTGAACGCAATTAGAAGTTCCCATAGGGAGATTATTGTCAAAAACTATTTGTGTGTCGTGTCCTCTATATCCAAAATCAAGCACTTCATTAACAACAGTATGATTACACGCAGCAATACATCTCCCGCAGGAAATACATTTGCTTCTGTCGATTTGAATAAATTCTGAACTGTCATCAATGTCAGGTTTCATTTCCTCATATTGGCATGAACCTTTTTCAATACCTAAGAAATAAGCTGCTTTTTGTAATTCACAATCACCGTTTTTTTCACAAGAGAGGCAATCGTGTCTTCCGGTAGATAATAGAAGATCGATAACTAAACGTTGAGCATTAGTTGCTTTTTCCGAATTAGTTGTAACAACCATGCTTTCTTTAACAGGAGCAGAGCAAGAAGTTTGTAAAGCATGCATACCTTCAACTTCAACAACACAGGCTCTGCATTTTCCGGCAGCCCCAACTTTTTCATGAAAACAAAGAGAAGGAATATATATACCATTATCTCTTGCTGCTTGCAAAATGGTTTGTCCTTCTTTTGCTTCAATTACTTTTCCGTTAATTGTTATTTTCATATAACTTTATTTTTTTTATTAATCAAATTATTTAATTAAAGCTTCAAATTCATTTCTAAATTTACTTATCATTGATTTTATTGGTACTGAAAAAGCCTCACCAACCGGACAAAGAGTTAATCCGCCAACAGTATTAACAATAAATTCAATATTGTTCAGATCGTTTTTGGTTCCAACGCCTGCAAATAATTTTTTCAGACATTTTACTATCATAAAAGTACCTTCTTTACAAGGAACGCATTGACCACAAGATTCATGGGCATAAAATTGTATAGTTCTAAGTGCAAGTTCGGGAATAGAAAATTCATCGGTAATAACCATAATACCACCCGAACCTAACGAAGTACCATGTTTAGTACACGAATCATAATCCATATTAAGAGTTTGTAATTCATCGGGTTTAAGAATAGAAGTAGAAAGTCCGCCAACAATAGCGCCTTTAAGTTTTCCTTTAACGCATCCTGCCATTTCAATAAGTTTATTAAAAGAAATTCCCATAGGACATTCATAAATACCGGGTTTATTAACTTTACCGCTTACTCCAAATAATTTGAATCCGTAATTATTTTCATTGCCAAACTTTTTAAAAGCTTCGGCGCCATTGTTAATAATGTAAGGTACACTTGCAAGAGTTTCAACATTATTAACAATTGTAGGACATTGGTATAAGCCTTCGATAGCAGGGAAAGGAGGTTTTACTCGTGGTTGGCCCCTTTTACCTTCAATAGATTCTATTAATGCCGTTTCTTCTCCGCAAACATAAGCGCCGGCGCCTCTATATACAATAATTTCCATATTATCAAGTAAATCTTCGGCTTTGGCTTCTTCAATGGCTTTTTCTAATATTTTTGCAATCCATTCAAATTCTCCTCTAATATAAATAAAAATTAATTTGGCATTAATAGCAAGAGCTGATATAGCAATACCTTCAATCAATAAATGAGGATCGTATTCCATTATTTGTCTATCTTTGAATGTGCCGGGTTCGCCTTCGTCAGCATTACATATCAAATAAATAGGTTTTTTTGTGTTTTTAGGTAAGAACCCCCATTTTATGCCTGTTGGGAAACCTGCGCCACCACGACCTTTAATTCGGGATTGTCTAACTTCATGTATAATATCTTCTGCTTTCATTGTTCTGGCTTTTGCCAATGCCTGGTAACCTCCGTTACTCTTGTATGTTTCGATAGAAGTTGAATTTTCTTTTCCTCTGTTTTTTAATAAAACATTACATTCGGTACCATAAAAATATTCAACTTCTCTTGGAGGCATAACGCCATTTCTTAAAGATTCGATAAGTGTATCTACTTTTTCTTTTGTCATGTTCTCGTAATAAACATCATTTACTTGAATAACAGGACAAGTGCCGCAAGAGGCAAGGCATTCAACAGAAGAAATTGTAAACAACCCATCTTCGGTTGTTTGACCATTTTTAATAATAAGTTTTTCTTCGAGATATTTTAATATTTCGTTTGCGCCCATTAAAACAGCAGGAATATTTGTGTCAACCTGAAGATGATATTTCCCAATTTTTTTATTAACATTAAACATAGTATAATAAGTAGCAACGCCAAAAACTCTTGAACGTGTAACATTAAGGAGTTTTGAAACTTCATTCAAATCTTCATTGCAAAGAATATTATTATTACTTTTTTGGACTATTTTTAAAGCAGGTATTAATGCCGTTTCTTTTTTGGGATATTTTTTTTCAATTGTGTTAATTGAATCAAAGGTTTGTTTTGTTAACATAATACTTAAATATTTTAATATAATTTTAATTTTTTATAATTTAAAAATACCTAAAGGCCGTATTCATCATAAAATTTCCTAATTGCATCATTCAAATTTTCAAACATCACATAATGATTTTTGCAGTCCATTCTTGAGCATATACCAACAACCCCTCCTATTTTAATATTAAACTTCACTATTGGTGCACCGCAAGTTTTACATTTAATGTCTGTATTAAGTAGAGCATTACAACTTGGGCAATAAAACTCAACTATTTTATCCTTTGGAATTTCAACTGTCGAACTATGTTCATAGCAACCATAAACTGAACATAACCTAATTTGACCCGAAATATCATCGAATTTTATATTCAAAAAAATACTTGGTTTACCAAATGGTAAATGCTCATAATCCATTAAGGATTTTCCACATTTTGTACATTTTACATTCAAATTTACTTTTGTATCCATACAAAAACCTCCATAATTAATTAATTATTAATAATTCATTTTTCATATCATCTGCGATGATTACTCTTTTCTTTATTTTATGGCGAAAATATACAAAAAATTTTATTCTAATAATATTTGTATAAATTTTTTTTTAACATTGCAAAGAAATAATATTTTTTATAATTATGAATATTGCTTGTTCAATTTTGGCAGGTGGAAAAAATTCAAGACTTGGAGGAAAAAATAAAGCTTTAATAAAAATTGATACTTTTTCTATTATTGAAAAAAATATTGAATGCATGGAAAAACTTTTCGATGAAATAAT
>CBDUSJ010000079.1:0-9206 GCA_965369845.1 uncultured bacterium
ATCAGCGGCAATGCCGATTTATCAGGTGGAGAGGTTACTAATACAAATGAAGTTAAGTTAAAAGGTGCTGAAAATTCTGAACTTACAACCGGCGGCAACTTTTTAGAGAGTGTTGTTGTTGACAAAGACGGTAACGCTATGGTTACCTTGCAGGATGCCATCGCAGCAGCAGCATTAACAATACTTAGTGGCAATTTGGATGCAAACAATAAAAATATTGAAATCAGCGGGGATGCCGATTTATCAGGTGGATCGGTGACCAATGACAATAAAATTTCATTTACCGGTGCAGGCAACTCTACTGTTGAGTTCAATGATTCATACAGGTACAATCATATAGAAACAAATAAGGATTTATCAACAGTAGAAGTAATAATGACCCCAAGAAGTAAAATATATAAATTCAAAAATTTCAAAGTAATAAATGGAAAAGTAGTTGCAAATGGAAATGAAGTTGACATTACAGGAGATGCCGACTTTTAGGGAGGAGAACTTAATACAGATAAAATTACTTATTCCGGCTCATCAAATTCTGCCGTAACACCCGGTGATGAACGTCAGGACAATGTTGTGGTTGACAAAGAAAACCCTTATGAAGTTCAGATAACCCCAACAGGCAAAAAATATAAAATAAAAGCTTTTACCATAGAAAGGGGAACAGTAATAGCTGCTGTCACTGGTCCATTTGATATTTCGGGAGATGCAGACTTAGCAGGAGGCAGTTTTAATGCAGATGTCACCTTTAGCGGGACCACCAATTCTCAATTAACAACTGGAAGCAACATAATGCAGGAAGTTGTTGTAGATAAAGATGGTGCGGAGCTATCGCTTTATGATGCCCTCGTTGCAGAAGCATTAAAAATACTTAATGGTAGTTTGGATGCAAACAATAAAAAAATCGAAGCAAGTGGGAATGTTGATTTTTCTGGAGGGACAATCACCAATACTTCCGAAGTAGAATTAACCAGCAATAGTTCAGTTCAGTTCAATCCGGGCAACAACACCATAAACAAATTAAGTTTTACAGGTGGAGGAACTTATGATATGTTAGCAGAAATGATAGTGAAAAGTGATTTTTTCGCAAACGGTACAGTTAACGCTAATGGAAACGACTTTAAATTTGGTGGAGATGTAGATTTATCAAATTGCAATTATAATCATGGCAATGGCAAGGTCATTTTAAATGGCGATGGGGATCAGGATATATGGACAGGAATGTCTTCGTTTTTCTTTATGCAATTCAATTCTATTACTTTTAATGGAAAAACAACACGTATTTTTACTCCCAACGATGCACACGTTATAGTTTCTGAACTGATTCAAATAGTAACATCGTCTATTCTTAAAAGCAAATCGATTTCAGATACAGTAAAATTTTATGGAAATGTACAATGTAACAATGATTTAACAATTGGAACCCCGGATACAGGAGGTGTTGTTGTAAATGTTATGCCAGGGTATAACCTTACAGTAAACGGAAATACCACAATAAACAATAGCGGTAGCCTTGTGCTAAAATCGGATAGCACCGGTATGGCCTCTTTCATCAATAACGGCAACATTACATGCGTAGGGAACTTTACTACCGAACAACACTTTATCGGCGAAGAACGCCATTTTATATCTTCGCCTGTGTCGGGTGCAACTGCCGTTATGTTTAGCGACGAAAATTTGCAGTATCATTCCGAAACTGATAATTCGTGGACTGAAATTGTGGATCCGGCTTTCGCGTTGGCAACTATGCAAGGCTTTGCGATGTGGTCGGAAATTCCCGGTGACAACATCGCCGAATTTACCGGGCCTCCCAATTCAGGTGAGCAAAATTTTAATTTTAGTTATGCAGGAAGTACCCCGGTTGGAGATTATGGTTGGAACCTTATAGGAAACCCTTATACGGCAACTCTTGATTGGGACCAGGTAACTATTCCCGCTAACTTAGATGGTACTATTTATCTTTTCGATCCCAGTATTGGCGAGCATGGCGACTATGTTTATTATTTAAAAGGGGCAGGCTCAAATACGGCAACACAGTATGTGGCATTAGCCCAGGGCTTTTTTGTGCACTGTAACAATACTGCCGGGGGCATTCTTACATTTACCGGCGGTGAAATGGTTGCCAACGAAGCAACTTTCTATAAATCAACCGAACAAGCTGAAAATTCATTAATCCTCGAAGTTGCCGGCCACGAAAGCAGCAAAGCTGAAATTCGTTTTCTCGAAGGTGCAACACCGGATTTTGATGGCAATTACGATGTTTACAAGTTGTTTTCCGAAAGCAGGGATGTGCCGCATATTTATTCAGCAACTGCTTCGGGTAAACTTGCCATTAATACGCTGCCCTCTATCGAAAATCATAATTTGGTAACTGTTGGTTTTAAAGTGGGCATAGTGGGGGATTATACAATTAGTTTTTCGGGTATCGAAAATTTCGACCCATCAGTCCCCTTATATTTGCACGACACAAAAGAAGATATAATTACCGATATCAGGCAAAACAATCAATATTCCTTTTTCTACGATACACTTGATGCCAACAACAGGTTTGTAGTTTGTTTTACCGAGGGTACCACTACTACCCAAACAATTTCGCTTGCCGAAGGCTGGGGTGGGTGGTCGTCGTACAACAGCCCCGATTGGAAAAGTAGTATGGAAGAAGTGATGGCCCCGGTATTGAACGATATGATAATTACCCAATACTTTAACGAAATATTTTATCCATTATATGGGATAAATACAATGGGCAATTTTAGCAATGCGCATGGTTATATTAGTAAAATGAGTGCCACTGCCGATTTGCCAAATACCGGAATTTTTGCCAATCCGACAATCCAGCTCAACCAGGGTTGGAACCTGATACCGGTTATTAACCAATGTGATGTTGATGTTACATTGTTAGGGGAACTTCCCGAGCTTATTATTGCCCATGAAATTGGAGGGGGCGGCATTTATTACCCGGAATATGGCATCAATACAATAAGCAATATGGTGCCCGGAGCTGCTTACTATGTAAAAGTTGACGCTGATACCGATTTCACTTTCCCGGCTTGTGCTGATGCATCAACAACTTCAGCACATAAACCGTTGAGGCTTGAAAACAATACCCCGTGGAACAAAACAAATTACACAGGAATTTCGCATTCGGTAGTTTTTGAAGAAAATGCAATTTCGCTGCTCAAACAGGGCGATGTGATCGGCGCCTTTACCCAATCGGGATTATGCGCCGGCATTGTTAATGTTACACCTGGCGCAGCAGCCGGGCTAAATATCTTTGGCAATGACAATACAACCAGCGCTATTGACGGATATACCGATGGCGAACCATTGAACTTTAAAGTATTCAATCCGGGGTGCGCCACCGAATACGAACTTGTTGTGGTCTATGATCCTTCTTCTCCAAATGCCAACGGCCTCTTTTCTGTAAATGGCCTGTCGATAATAAACAATCTAACAATGAACGTCTCGGACGTTACGGCACATACACTCAGCAACCTGAATATCTATCCTAATCCTTCAAACGGTATTTTCAATATTACCGGTAATAGTTTAAATCAGGATATTAAGGTTGTCGTTTTTAATGCTCACGGACAAATAGTTTATCAGGACAAACTCATAGAACCCCATAAGGTCGATATTAGTCATCAACCCCGCGGGGTATATTTCGTTAAATTTATCTGCAACACCGCACTAAAAATTGAGAAGGTAATTGTTGAATAAAGTTTATTTAAACTATGTATTAGACGAATGGTTTTCAGAACAAATTCAACCATTATTATCAGGAAAAAGTTTCGTAGTCCGTTTTGGAAAGAACCGGATGCAGTAAATCTGCTCGTCAGGATCTGTGGGGGGGGGTGAGGTAACGAGCCTCTCTACCCGGAAATATCAAAAAAAAGGAGGAAGCCAATTAAGCGCCCCCTCCATTCTATTAACCATAAAAACAAAAAAAATCAATTCAAACTACTAAAGTTTTGTTTACTAACTTTTCGAGTTGAATAATTTATTTTAAACGCTCCTGATTTACGGAGTTCCTGTTTTACGTCGGTAACAACACCCATCTTAATATCCCGGTCAACTTTGAGCGAAGTTGTAAGGAATCTCCTGTCCGCCTCGTCTCTGGCCTGGCGTTCGCTGGTAATAAAAGCTGGAATATCATTAATCCTGGCAAACTGATCGTTAAGCTGGATACGCGGCTTTGTGCCATATAATTTTGATTTTACAGGCACGCCGATATAAATATAACTTACAAGAGATTTTTTCTCAAGTTTATGAACCTCTGTTGCATCAGGTGGTTTTATTCTTACAATCAGGGTTACTTCACGCATCACAGTAGTAACCATAAAGAAGAATAACAACATGAAGATAATATCCGGTAAGGATGAAGTATTGATCTTCTGAACGCCTTTTTTTGTACCTTTTTTAAATCTTGACATATTAATTTCCTCCTACATCTTCAGGTTCAGCTTCTGAAATTGGCACAGGGATTGCTTTCTGAACAGCCTTGATCCTGTCTTCTTTGATAAGTTCGCTATATTTCTTACCAAATTTTTCCAACGAAAGTTCATCCCTTAAATCACTAATTGCAGCGGTCAGTTCGTTTTGTACTGCAATATACATTTTATAAGAAGTCCCACGGTCGTTTTTCAGCGAGATTATTCCTTTCGACACCCTCACGTTTCCTAATGGAGGGATATTTTTTATCTGTATCTCGGGAAGATCGGACCTGTCCATCGGGTTAGATAAAAACTCTTTGGTTCTTATCTTCAGATTGCTAATATCACCGGGTTTTCCATCAATTAAAAGCCTGTCTCTGCTATTTACAAGAACAGTGAAAATATTTCTTTCGTTGATGTCCGGTGGTTTTACATTAGAGTCCAATGGCGGTGGAAGCTTTCTGCTAATTCCTGTATCAACATCCATTGTTGTAGTAACAAGAAAAAATATAAGCAGCAGAAAGGCAATGTCAGCCATCGAACCGGCATTTATTTCTTGTAGTGCCCTTTTTGCCATAAATAATTATTTTTTAAATTATCTGAATAACTTGAAAATACCGGAAAAAACAATTGATAAAATTGCTAAACCACCTAAAATATAAGTCATAGAAAGCATAGCGCCAATAAATCTGGAAACGCCTTCGGTAATTGCAAATGTTTCGTAAACATCACCCTGGATACTTCCTGATGCAATAAAATGAGATATTAGGTATAAAATCACGAATCCGATAATTCCAAAAAGAACGGCTTTACCTCTTAAAGGATGAAGAATAAAATTAACTATCGGGAACGCAAGGGTCAAAAATGCTGTTAGAATAACTAAAATATATGCCCATGTCAGCACTGCATTTGTGAAATCTTCACCTCTGACATAAAAGATAACAAACAGTGCGGCAGAGATCACTAACAGGACAGTGAGGGAAATCCTCAGTATTATTGCTGTTTTATCTTTCATAACTGTTTATTATTCTTATTTGTTTGCATTAAATTTAAGTAAAATATCGATGAAAGAAATTGAGCTATCTTCCATATTGTTTACAAGGCTATCGATTTTTGAAACAATATAGTTGTAAAAAACCTGGAGAATAATAGCTGTGATAAGACCGAATACGGTGGTAAGAAGAGCAACCTTAATACCACTTGCAACGATAGTTGGAGAAATATCACCGGCGGCGGCAATATCATCGAAAGCCTTGATCATACCGATAACCGTACCCATAAATCCAAGCATAGGCGCAAGGGCAATAAACAAGGATATCCATGACAAGCCGGCTTCAAGTCGTCCCATCAAAACACTGCCATACCCTACAATTGATTTCTCAACAATATCGACGCCTTCATTGTAGCGGTCGAGACCCTGATAAAAAATGCCGGCAACAGGCCCCCTGGTGTTTTTACAAACTTCTTTAGCATTTTCAACTCCGCCGGATGCAAGCGCAGCTTCTACCTTATTCAACAATTTTGTTGTGTTGGTAGATGAAAGGTTAAGATAAATGATCCTTTCAATTGAGAGCGCAAGTCCGAAAATCAGGCAAAGTAACACAATGCCCATAAATTGCCAGCCACCTTCGATAAACTGTTCTTTAAGTACCTGCTGGAAATCTTTTTTAACTTCCGGGGCAGCTTCAAGTGTTGAAACAGTTTCATCAACTACCAAGAGTGTATCCTCTCCCACAGCTATAGTATCGATCTCCTCTGTAATTGTAGCATCTTCGTTAGTTTGCGCATAGTTCACATTTGCAATCCCAAAGGAAAGCAATGCTGCAACTGTAAAAAAAACAAATAATTTTTTCATGGTTAAATTCTGTTGATTAAATAAATACATAAAAATTTTCTTTTGATTTTTTATTAAATTTTATAAATTATTTCAAAATTTGCGGAGAGAGAGGGATTCGAACCCTCGGTACACTTTTGGCGTACACACACTTTCCAGGCGTGCGCCTTCGACCACTCGGCCATCTCTCCTGTCACCTAAAGGTTTTTCTGCCTTTTCTCATTATTTTCGAGCCGCTAAAGTAGAAAAAATTTATTTAACACAAAAAATAAGTGTTTTTTTTTAAAAATATTTTTTATAAAGTTATTTCTCCTCGTATAGATTTTTGAAGATTATTTCTGATTGCTTCTGCTGACGAATAATTTCCAATAAGAAACATAAGTTTGGTAATAGCCGCTTCGGTTGTTATGTCGTAACCGCTCAAAACGCCTATCTTTTTTAATGTTTCACTGGTTTGGTATCTTCCCATTTCAACCGAACCGCCCTGGCATTGAGTAACATTTAAAATAATGATGTTATTATTTATTGATTTTTTAAGTTTGTCGATAAACCATTTCTCTGTCGGGGCATTACCACTACCATAAGTCTCAATGATCAGAGCTTTTAAACCTTTTATTGACAGAATTGATTCAACGGCGGTTTCTGATATTCCCGGAAATAATTTTAAAATAGCTATATTATTATCAAGGTTTTTGTGTGCCTTCAGTTTTTTGAAATTTGGTTTATGAATATTTCCTTTATGATATTTTATATAAACTCCTGCATCTGCGAGTGTGGGATAATTTGGCGACTGGAATGCTTCAAAATTCTCGGCATTAAATTTAATTGTACGGTTTCCGCGAAACAACTGATTTTCAAAATAAATACAAACTTCCGGTATTATTGGTGTTTCATCTTCTTTAGCGGCAGCCATTTCTATAGCGGTAATAAAATTTTCCCTCCCGTCCGTCCTTACTATTCCGAGTGGAAGCTGCGAACCTGTCAGAATAACAGGTTTGTTAAGATTTTCGAGCATAAAACTTAATGCAGATGCTGTATAAGCCATAGTATCGGAGCCGTGTAGTACAACAAAACCGTCGTAACTTTCGTAGTTTGTTTCAATTACATCGACAAGTTTTCCCCAAAATTCAGGATTCATGTTTGATGAATCGATAACCGGATCGAAACAAAAATGATCAATTTCATAATCCAGCAATTTCAGGGAAGGTATCTGACTATAAATATTATCGAAATTGAAAGGTATTAACGCTCCGCTTTCTGGGTCTTTGATCATCCCGATTGTGCCACCGGTATATATTATTAAAATTGATGTCTTTGATTCCATATTAAACGAATGTTATTTTTGAGGTTCAAATTTAAAAAGCTCAATCGCATTTTGAGTTGTAATGCCGGCTATTTCCGTCAAAGAAGTTTTTTTAATATCAGCAAGTTTTTGAGCAATATAAATTAAGTAACTACTTTCGTTCCTCTTGCCACGATACGGGTTTGGCGCAAGAAATGGCGAGTCGGTTTCGAGAATAATATTTTTGAGCGGAATGTCGGCGACCACTTTATCAAGCCCGGAATTTTTAAAAGTCAGCACACCGCCTATCCCAAGTTTAAAACCCCATCCGATTATTTTTTCTGCCTGTTCTTTTGTTCCGGTAAAACAATGAAAAACTCCCGTAAGATTTTTTTCGTACAGATTTTCGATGACCTCAAATATTTCGTTGAATGATTCGCGCGAATGAATTACAACAGGAAGTTCATATTTTTTTGCCAACTCAACCTGACGCCCGAATGCATGTTTCTGCTCATCTACAAAAGTTTTGTCCCGGTATAGATCGATGCCTGTTTCGCCAATTGCAAAAAACTTTTTTTTATCGAGCCATTTAATAATTAAGTCAAGTTCTTGAACATAATTTTCTTTCACATCGGTTGGGTGCAAGCCTATCATGGGAAACAGATTGTTTGGGAACATGCCGCAAAGGTTCAGCATCGACTCAACAGAATCACTATTTATATTCGGCAACAACATGTACCGGACATTTTTACCAATAGCTTTCCGAACTATTTGTTCACGGTCTTCATCAAACTCACTTAAATAAAGATGAGCATGTGTATCGGTCAAAATCATGCGGCAAAAATAGACTTTTTATTTTTTCTTTAAGGATTTTATATTTTTGCAAAAAATTTGGTTTGAGAAAAATTCTTATCATACGATTTAGCTCGATTGGCGATATTATCCTGACAACGCCGGTTATCCGATGCCTGAAGCAGCAAACAGGAAATTGTGAAGTTCATTATCTGACTAAAGAACAATTCAGGCCGATGCTTGCCGATAATCCTTTTATTGATAAAATTTTTACGATCCGGGAAAAAATCAGCGAGATTATTCCCGACCTGAAAAAAGAAAATTATGATCACGTTGTCGATCTTCATAAAAATTTCCGCTCACTTGGAGTTAGAATTCAACTACGCCGGCCCTCGACATCTTTCCCGAAAATAAATTTTAAAAAATGGTTGCTGGTTAATTTTAAAATAAATCTTTTACCTGATGTTCACATTGTTGACCGTTATTTTAAAGCTGTTGAATCTTTAAATATAAAAAATGACGGGAAGGGGCTGGATTATTTTATTCCTGCGGAAGATGAAATTACAGATGCAGATTTGCCTTCAACACACCGCGACGGATATATCGGTTTTGTGATAGGAGGAAAACATGCAACTAAACAATTATCGCCTGAAAAAATTATTAACCTTTGTAAAAAAATAAATAAGCCTGTGATTCTTCTCGGTGGCCCAGATGATGCCTCCTTATCTGAAAAAGTAAGGGTCGGGGTTGGCGATAAAATATTTAATGCTTGCGGCGGATTCAGTCTCAACCAGTCGGCGTCGTTAGTAAAACATGCTGAAAAAATAATTACAAACGACACCGGGCTTATGCACATTGCAGCAGCTTTTAA
>CBDUSJ010000080.1:0-9037 GCA_965369845.1 uncultured bacterium
ATTTATCTCTACAACTTTTTAACTCTTTAACTCTTCAACTTTTTAACTCTTTAACTCTTCAACTCTTCAACTCTTTAACTCTTTAACTCTTTAACTCTTCACTCCCTAACAAAATATTAACAATTAAAAATTCAACCCGAAAGAGAGGCCAATCCTGAAAACCAAAATCAGGATCAATAACAAAACCAGCGGCGCTGTTTGTAATTCAAAGCGGTTGTTTTTTCGTTTAAATTTTATGGACAACGCCTGTTTATTTATAAAATATATAGGTATAATAAAAATACCCAACCACAATAAAACGAATGTATCGAGATAATAAAATTCATCCTGATGCGGGATTTTCAACAAGAATATGATAACGTTTCCAAAGAGAAACGGAAATAGAAGTTGTGCATTAAGTAATGAATTTATCTGTTCCGGGTTTATTCGTATAAAATAAGAATTGAACGAAATTAATATGTGCCGTGTCGAATATTTACCTATCAAGACCAGAGCAGACATTGAAATTACCGCAATCAGCACTTTAATAATGATTGGGATGGACAACGCCCTGAAAGCTGCGCCTATCCCAAAATTAAAGAAAGCACCTACGATAACGTTCCCAAAAAAATAGCTGAACGAAATAATGAAGCCCCAGAGATAAAACAATTTGATGTGTGTTGTGTGTTTTCTTGTTTTTCCGTATAGCCTTTCAAAAATAATCCCGGTCAATAAAGTAATTCCGGGACCGAGTAAAAAAACACCTAAAATCGTACTATTGTCCCAATTTTCAGTTCCTTTGTCGAGCAAAAAACCATAATAGTACAGAGTAGCATCGAAACCGGAAAGTTTTGCAAAAAATATTGACGACAGGTTAGAAATGATTATGACAAAGAAATACGCCAAAAGAAAATAAATTAGCGAATTAATCATAATTACCCCATAAGCTTTTTTATTTTCTTTTTCCCAAATAAACATAAGATATACTATTTTTTCTTTAAGAGCCAAAATAGTTAATCCGCAAAAGTATTAATTCTTTAAAGTAAACAATGGTGAAAATATTCAGGGCTAAATAATATTTTGATGAATAGAACACGAATTTACCCTATGGAATAGTAGTTATTATTTTTATTAAGTCTAAATCATTAATTATTCCACGGGGTGAACATGGATTTAACAAATTTTCACTGATGTTTTATCTCACGAGTTTTCGGGACAGGCTGTGATTATCGGTGTTCCTATTTATTTTTATTTAATAATCTAACTGAATTTACAAACGACAACTTTTTTATTAATTTTAAAAAGAACTGTGCATTTTCAGTATTGTCTATTGTTATCTTAAATGTTTGCATATATTTTTTAAATTTGATACGAATTTATAAATATGTTTTGTACAAGAACGTTAATATCACTTGTTAATACATGTGCCATGATTAAAAGAAATTTCACATAAAAAAGTGTATAGGTACAAAGTTTTTTAATCTTGCAAAAAATTATTTAATGTTCAAAAATTATTTAAAAACCGCTTTCAGAAATTTATGGAGAAATAAACTTTACTCCCTGATAAATATTTTCGGGCTTGCTATCGGTATGGCATTAAGTATAATGATGTTCCTTTATGTTTACAATGAACTTACTTATGACAATTTTCATAAATTCAAAGACCGGATTTATCTTGTTGAATTAAAAGATGATGATGTAAACGAAGGAACTTCAATATCGGCTATTGCTACTGCAGGTATCGGGCCATCTTTAATAGAGGAAATGCCCGAGGTGGAAAATATGGTTAGGTTCTCGAATCCCGAATCGGGCTTTTTTACAATTGATAAAACAAATTATGCAGTTAAAAATATCATGTATTCCGATTCATCAGTATTTGATGTGTTTTCATTCAGATTGATAAAAGGAAATCCTAACTCTGCTTTAATTGAACCGTTTACGGTGGTCTTAACCGAAAAAACTGCAAGAAAAATTTTCGGCGATACCGATGCAATAGGGAAAATTCTAAAATATAACAACAAAAATAATCTTTTAGTTACCGGAATTATTGAAAACCCGCCTGAAAATTCTCAGCTAAAATTCAATGCTCTCATATCATTTTCAACCCTCTATAAAATGCCGGGTCATTTTCTCGGTTGGGATGGCGGGCACAGGTATTATACTTATATAAAATTATATCCAAACACCTCTTTACAACAACTATACGACAGACTTCCGCCATTTATGGAAAAGCATATCAATTATAAATATCGTCAATTTGGCTCTGTTCTGTCGCTTATTTTCGAACCATTACAAAAAATACACCTTTATTCCCAAGTGTCCGGTGATTTGCCGACCAACGGAAGCCTCGAACAAATATATATTTTATCAGGTATTGCACTTTTTATATTATTGATAGCTTGTATAAATTTTATTAATCTTTCAACAGCGAGATCTATTAAAAGAGCCAAAGAAGTCGGGATGAGAAAAGTTGTAGGAGCTACAAAAGGGAAAATCATTACCCAATTTTTAGGGGAATCATTTCTGCTGAGTTTTATTTCTTTGATAATTGCATTGATAATAATGGAAATTATTCAACCTATCTTTAATTTACTTGTTTTTACAGATTTGAATTTATACGACCAATCAAATATCAACATTCTTTTCGTATTAGTTTTTATTACACTTATTACAGGATTGATTGCCGGAAGCTTCCCAGCATTTTATATTTCTGGTTTTCGGCCTGTTATTATTTTGAAGGGAAGTTTTAATACAATAAAAGGAAAACCTGTATTAAGGAAAATATTGATTTTTGTTCAATTTTTTATTACTTCCGTTTTGATTGTTTCTACAATTACTTTCTTTCAGCAGTTGAACTTTTTAAAAAACAAGGAGCTTGGATTTGATAAAGATAATGTTATCATCCTTGAATTGACGAGTGAAATTGCCATGAAAAAGGCAGACGTGTTAAAAAACGAATTCAGCAAAATACCTTATGTTTCAAATGCGGCTTCATCAAGTAATTATATCGGCTCGGGATTAACAAGGAACGGTTATCTGCCCGAAGGACTTGAAAATCCAATTATGATACATGTTATTGATGTCGATTACGATTATTTATCTTTGATGGATATAAAAATTGTAAACGGTAGAAACTTTTCTAAAGAATTCGGTACCGACCAATCGGCATTTCTGATAAATGAAACACTTGCAAAAAAGCTTAACTGGGAAAATCCTGTCGGTAAATATATTTCACGCAATGGCAAACATAAAGTTATTGGAGTAGTTAAAGATTTTCATTTTTCACCTTTACACTTTGATATTTCACCTTTGATAATTACAGTGCATCCATGGGATTATTATTATTTGTTGTCGTTAAAGGTGAAACCCGGAGATATTGAACAAACCTTAAAAACCATAGAGGTTGCATGGAATAAAATAATTCCAAACGAACCCTTTAATTACCGGTTTCTCGACAAAGCAATCGAAAGCAACTACACAGATATTGCAAAAACAGGCGATACTTTCATTTATTTTTCTTTGATTGCGATTATCTTAGCCGGCCTCGGATTGTTCGGACAAACTGTATTCAATACCGAACAACGGACAAAAGAAATAGGTATCAGAAAAGTATTTGGCGCAAACGTCAAGGATATTCTGATTGTTTTAACAAGCGATATTACAAAGACGATTGTTGTGGCTAATATTTTCGCTTTTCCGCTTGCCTGGTATTTCAATTATAAATGGCTTCAACATTTCGCATACCACATCGAAATTAGTTATTGGGCTTACGTTATCACATTAGTAATTTCATTATTAATTACAGGAATTACCATTTTATTTCAAACCATTAAAGCGGCCCATACTAATCCTGTGAAGGCTTTAAAATATGAATAATGAGTCTGGTATAAAATGCAAGTGCGACCTCACCCTAACCCTCTCCTGCAGGAGAGGGAATCCCCCTTCTCCTCGTAGGAGAAGGGGTTAGGGAATGAGGTAACAAGATGAAAATTTCATTTTAAATATCTTATTGCTTTTATTCCAAACTCATTATTCAATCAAAAAATGGCGCTAAATATATCAGCGCCATAAAAAACATTAAGACAATTTGCATCAGTTTGCTGACCGTAACATCAAAATGTCGTTGACAATTATCTCTGTAATGAATCTTTTTTTTCCTTCGGAGTCGTTGTAATTTCTGTTTGTCAACTTTCCCTCGATAGCTACCTGGTTTCCTTTTTTGAGGTATTTCCCGGCAATGTCAGCCAGTTTGCCCCATGCAACAATTTTGTGCCACTGGGTTTCCGTTACCTTTTCACCGCTTTTATTGCGATAATTTTCTGATGTAGCCAGTGAAAAACGAGCTACTGAATTTCCACCCTCAAAGGCTTTTACTTCCGGGTTCATTCCTAAATTTCCAATCAGATGAACACTGTTTCTTAAACTTTTCATGACTTTTTATTTTTTAGTTTAACAATAAATTATAATGAGGCAAAGGTAAGTCAGGGTACACACAGGAGTCGGTTAATAAATATTTATATTCGTTTAATTTCGATTATAAATGTTTTTAGTCATTTGTAATCGTTTGTAAACGGATATTTTGTACTTTTACAAAAAAATAGAATTATGCAACGAAAATGTCTTGATTGTGGTGAGCCTATTGTCGGGAGGGTAGATAAAAAATTTTGTTCCGACCAATGCCGTAATAATTACAATAACAAACAAAACCGGGATTCCACCAACTACATCCGAAAAGTAAACAGTATCCTTCGTAAAAACAGGCGTATTTTAAAAGAGCTGAACCCCGAAAATAAAGTTACGGTTCATAAGGATAAGTTGTTGAAAAAAGGTTTTGACCTTTCATATTTCACCAACACCTATATAACCAAGACCGGCAAGATTTATTATTTTTGTTATGATGAAGGTTATTTACCAATTGATAACAATTTTTATGCTTTGGTCAAAAAAACCTGGAAATATAACTGATAAGAAAAAACGAATTGAAAAGCCAACCCACAAATAGCACATTTGGTTTTTGTCAAACCACAAAACAAACTCTAAAAACCAAAAGAGCTATTTCTTGCCAATGCTTGATTAATGATTACTATTTTTACAAAAAAAAATATTAAAATAAAATATGTCAGAAGACAAAAAACAAATATTAGAAAGAGAACTCTGGGGGATTGCCAACCTACTTAGAGGAAAAATGAGCGCTGATGATTACAGAGATTATATTTTAGGCTTTATCTTTTACAAATACCTTTCTGAAAAACAATATTTATATGCCAATCATTTATTGGAAGGAGAAGCAGTAACGGATTATAATGAAGCTGCGGACAAAGAAACTTTGGAAGCAATACAAGAAGAGTCGCTTATTAAATTAGGCTACTTTTTAGAACCGAAAGAATTATTTACGGCAATAGCTGCAAAAGGGAATGCAGACATTGAGGATGAAAGCAATTACATACTGGATGATTTGCAACAAATTTTAAATCACATTGAACAAAGCACAATGGGGACAGAAAGTGAAGACGATTTCCATGCTTTATTTGAAGATTTGGATTTGAATTCTACAAAATTAGGAAGAACAGTTGGAGCAAGAAATGAGATAATTGTAAAAATATTATCACATCTAAATAAAATTGACTTTAAACTGGACGATGCTGATGCAGATGTTTTGGGTGATGCATACGAATACCTTATTGCAAAATTTGCAGCCGGAGCAGGACAAAAAGCCGGTGAGTTTTACACTCCTCAACAAGTTTCAAAAATATTGGCTAAGATTGTAACCACCGGAAAAACAAAATTGAAATCGATTTACGACCCGACATGCGGTTCCGGTTCGTTGCTATTGCGAGTAGCAAAAGAAGCAAAAGTAAGTGAGTTTTTCGGACAGGAATTAAACCGCACCACTTACAACTTAGCTCGAATGAATATGATTTTGCATGGTGTGCATTATCGTGAGTTTGATATTCAACAAGAAGATACTTTAGAACATCCACAGCATTCGGAAAAACGATTTGAAGCTGTGGTAGCAAATCCTCCTTTTTCTGCACACTGGAAAGGAAAAAATAATCCACTCAACAATTCTGATGAACGTTTTAGCCAATACGGCAGAATAGTTCCCAATACCAAAGCCGATTATGCTTTTGTTCAACACATGATTTACCACTTGGCAGAAAACGGCATCATGGCTTGTGTGTTGCCACATGGAGTTTTGTTTAGAGGGGCTTCGGAAGGAGAAATCAGAAAATACCTGATTAAAGAATTGAATTACTTAGATGCTGTGATTGGTTTACCGGCAAACATTTTTTATGGCACATCAATTCCTACCTGTATTTTGGTTTTAAAGAAATGCCGTAAAGCAAACGACAATATTGTGTTTATTGATGCCAGCGGTGATGACCATTTTATAAAAGTTGGAAACCAAAATGAATTGCGAGATGAAGATGTTGAAGAAATTGTAAATACCTATCGTAGTCGTGAAGAAAAAGACAAGTACTGCCATATTGCAACATTGGAAGAAATTGCGGAAAACAATTACAATCTTAATATTCCAAGGTATGTTGATACTTTTGAAGAAGAAGAACCGATAGATTTGGAGCTGGTTTCTACCGAACTCAAAGCATTGGAAAACAATTTACTCAGAACCAATACTGAAATTGAAAAATTTTGTACCGAACTTAATATTTCAACTCCGTTTTAGATTATGAAAAAAGAAAATAGCAATATTATTATTTATCAAACCGAAGACGGAAAAACCAAAATTGAGACCCGTTTAGAAAACGAAACTGTTTGGTTGACACAAGAACAAATGAGCGAACTGTTTCAGCGCGAACGAAGCGTTATAACGAAGCATGTTAATAATGTTTTTAAAGAAGGGGAATTAGAAGTAAAAAGTAATGTGCAAAATTTGCACATTAGTGGATCCGACCGTCCGGTTAAGTTTTACAATCTTGATGTCATTATTTCTGTTGGCTACCGCGTAAAAAGTCTTCAGGGTACAAAGTTCAGACAATGGGCTACTGCTCGTTTACGAGAATATATTGTAAAAGGATTTACAATGAATGATGAATTGCTGAAGCAAACAGGTGGAGGCAATTACTTTGACGAACTTTTGGCCCGTATCCGTGATATTCGTTCTTCTGAAAAAGTGTTTTGGCGAAAAGTATTGGATATTTATGCAACAAGTATTGATTACGACCCAAATACGGAAAGCTCTGTCCTTTTTTTTAAAACCATACAAAACAAAATGCACTGGGCAACTCACGGACAAACAGCCGCAGAAGTAATTTATAAAAGAATAGATGCTAAAAAACGCAATTTAGGATTAACCAATTTTATAGGTAGCAAACCAACAAAAAATGAGACGGAAATTGCCAAAAATTATTTGAACGAAAACGAACTGGATATTTTAAACAGGATAGTAAGTGCATATCTTGACATTGCCGAAATACAAGCTATTGACCGCAACCCGATGTATATGCAGGATTGGATTAATAAATTAGATGATTTTTTAAAACTAACCGGTAAAGATATATTGACAAATGCTGGAAACATTAGCCACGAACAAGCAATGCTTAAAGCCAATGCTGAATACGAAAAATACAAAGAGCAAACTAAAAATGAATTGTCAAATGTAGAAAAACATTTTATTGAGCAAATAGAAGCAACAACCAAAAAACTGAATCCAAAAAAATAGTAAAGACAATGTATTGCGTCTCAAAAAAATAGGATATGACAACAACTCAAAATATAAATTTTCCTGAATTACGATTTGCTGAGTTTGAGGGGGAGTGGAAAAGTAAGAAATTTGAAACCCTTACAAAGATTAATCAAGGCCTTCAAATTGCGATTTCGGAACGTTATACAAAAAAAATAGAAGAAAGCTATTTCTACATCACAAATGAATTTATAAAAGTAGATTCTCAAAAAGAATATTACATTCTAAATCCCCCAGAATCTGTTTTATGTAATGAAAATGATATTCTTATGACAAGGACAGGTAATACTGGTCAAGTTGTCACAGATGTTTCAGGTGCTTTTCATAATAATTTTTTCAAAATTAAATTTGATAATGAGCAAATAGACAAAGATTTCTTAGTTTATTTTTTAAAGTTATATAAAACTCAATGTAATATATTAAAACTGGCTGGTACTTCAACAATTCCGGATTTAAATCATAGTGATTTTTATAGAATCGAAATGCCTCATCCCAAACTACCCGAACAACAAAAAATAGCCACATTCCTAACATCCGTTGACAAACGCATTGAACTGCTAACTCAAAAGAAAGAAAAATTCGAGCAGTACAAAAAAGGTGTAATGCAAAAAATCTTTTCACAAGAAATTAGGTTTAAGGATGATAATGGGGATGATTTTCCGGAGTGGGAAGAAAAGATGTTGGGGGAGATTGGAAATACTTTTTTTGGGCTTACTGGAAAAACAAAGCAAAATTTTGGGAAAGGAAAACCATTTATCCAATACATGCAAATTTTTAGTAGTTCTAAAATTGATATTACTGCATTTGGGTACGTTGAAATAAATGAAGAAGATAATCAAAATAAAGTTAATTATGGTGATGTATTTTTTACGACCTCTTCCGAAACTCCTAATGAAATAGGAACATCTTCTGTTTTACTTGACAATGTTGAAGAAGCTTACTTGAATAGTTTTTGTTTTGGTTACAGACCGAATTCTTTGGATGTTATTGTTCCTGAATTTGCTCAGTTTTTATTTAGGAATGAAAATGTAAGAAAAGAGATTGTTAAGTTGGCTCAGGGTAGTACTCGGTTCAATATGTCAAAAGTTGAGTTTATGAAACAGAAAATACAACTTCCTTGTTATAAAGAGCAACAAAAAATCGCTCAATTCCTATCCTCCATCGATAAAAAGATAGAGCAAGTAAGTGTTCAAATAGAAAAGAGTAAAAAATTTAAAAAAGGCTTGTTACAGAAAATGTTTGTTTAAATTTAATTTATAATACGAATCAAGAGTTGAAAATACAAATTGCAGGTTTTTCAGAAACAATCCTGACAGGTTTTAAAAACCTGTCAGGATTATACCGTTTATAATTATT
>CBDUSJ010000081.1:0-8967 GCA_965369845.1 uncultured bacterium
ATATATTTTTCAAAATTCTCAACCACTATCTCATCACCTTTGAAATAATAAGAAAGAATATCTGTATCAATCAAAACTCTATTCATCAACTCTTCTTTTGTTTTTTTGACGGTTACTAATCAAGTTTTCAGTTAAATCTTTTAGGACGGAATCATCAATATTCTGCCATGCACCTGCAAATGAAAAATTTTTTGCCTTTTTGTGGATTTCTTTCTCAAGCCTGGAAACAAAGTCATCTAATTCCTTTAATTTTTCAGACGGAATCCGATAAATTTTTCTTAATATCTGCTGTCTTTTCTGTGTATCAGTAATCATATCTTTTTATTTTTTTAAAATTACCATTTTTTTATGAATTAATCAAATTTGTCTTTGTTATCATTTGGGGCATGTACTATCGTCGTTCGGCTATGCTATGTACTGCTTTAATATAACGTATTTTTCTGCTTACAAATGTATTTAATTATTACACATAAACTTCATATTTAAAAATAATTGCAGTATGCAGTATGAGTGTTTGTTAGCAAGCGTTATTCAATCAATACTTTTAGATTTTTTCCTAATCCAGCCTCTATTATTTTTCTGAAAGTTGATAACTCAATATCTGTCTTTTCATTTTCAAGTCTTGAGATATAAAATCGTGATGTGCCACTACGCAGAGCAAGTTGTTCTTGTGTTAGTCCTGCTTTTTTTCTTGCATTCCTTATCAATATTCCAATCTTAAACGAATGTTTATTTTCTATTGTTTTACTTTTTTGGTATAGAAAATATGGATCAATTTCGTATGGGAAATTTTCTTCGTTTCCTTCTTCTGTCGTTAATAAAACATTCAAGTTTTCCCATGAAAGTGTAAAATTTCTCAATTTAACTTTTTGGAATTCTTTTTTATTTAATAATGGGTATTCAATATCATCAGTAGTTAAGTTCCATTCTTTGAAAATTAAATTGAAATCAATTAGTTTTGATTCACCATTATTAAACATGCAATAGATTTTAAATCCATCTATTTTTTCAATTTTTATTATCCTTGGTGTTTTCAGTTTTCGTTTCATAATTTTGGATTTAAACGTTTAAAGTTTTTGAGCAGTAATTCTTTTTGTTTTTTAGCCCATTTTATCACTTTTTTTCTCTGAGCAGATGGAACATGTCCAACGTAGGTCTCAAGTGTTTCAATAACAATCAACTCTTCATATTCTGCAAACAAAACATGAAAGTGAGGTGGAGAATGTTCTCTTGAATAAACATCAATCTTAATTGAATCAATAATTTTTATTGTGGGCATTTAAAATCATTTTCCGTTTATTGTCTAATTAGACAACAAAGATAGGGTATTAATTTTGATTTCATATTATTTAGGTGGTTTTTTTAATGCTTGTTAACGTTGTGGATATGGGGCGTTTGGCATTTTGAAACGCTTCATTTTCAAGTAACGGTTAATTTTATTTGTTGCTATAATCTTCATTTTTAGTACTATCTGCCAAATGCCCTATATTTTTTGTTATGCAACGTATTTTACTGATTATAGAAATTTTGATATCCTTTCAATCTAAGTCCATCTTTCAATTTCTTATCACCCGTCCATATTTGAAGACCTAAATCAATTGCTAATGCAATAAATGGAGTGTCCTTAATGTCAATATCTTTGCATAAATCATAAGCTTTTTGTCGACTATCTATCCCAATAAAATCAGTTGTAACGAATTCCACACGTTCTATAATTCCATTGAAATACAAATAAAACTCTTATTCCGTAAGTTTTGAATTTTTGATTAACTTGTCTTTATGAATGTAAATTTCAATTATCAAAAAGTTGGGAGCATAAAATGTCATATTACTCTCCAACAAAATATCTCTAATTTTTGATGCTTTAGGAATCAAAGCAGGGAATATCAAATTAGTATCGACAACTACAGAATTTGAAATCATTTTTTAACCCCTTTAAGAAATCTTTCTCCTTTTTGGTTCCACCAATCCTGATTAATCTGCTCAGCAATACTTAGAATATCGGAACGAAATCCGGACTTTTGTGCTAAATTTTCAATTTGTAGCCTTTTCACTAGAGAAATCAAATAGCTTTCATCGAACACTTTTTTATTAAGTTTCAAAATCATTTGATTCCCTTTATTTTCAATCACTAAATTTTCCATATTACCAGTTTTTTACAAATTTACAAAAAATCTAACTCAAAATTAAATTTTAGTAAATCAAGTTTCAAAATAGTTCCTCAATATGTTGCACAACTTTATAGTGTTTTACTAATCGACCCCCCAAAAGTATTGAAAGAAATTAAAACGAAAAGAAAAAATGTGAAAATATCAGGGGAAAAACAGTGGGTGTGCTAATAAAACTATGTTGAACGATACCGCAGTGTTATAGGTATTCTTTGCCGGGGGTTATGGCCAAAACCGTCAAGCTAAAAATGGAAGTACGCTAAAGCACACTAACAATCAGTCATTATTATCGTTTTTCACCAAACTGAAGTTTGGTGCTATTCTAATTGAGACAGCGCCATACTTCAATATGGTGATTTAATTAACAATTTATCACAAAACATTTGACTTTAGTCAACCTCTAATATCTTGATGGCTATGCATCAACAGGTTTGCTCCAGATAGCTATCGGGACCATTGTTTCCTGTAAACTCGACACATACAAGAAATTGCACCCTGCCAGATTATTACCATGCCCGACATACAAAAAAACCCCGTCAAATTAGTATGATGGGGTTCCCTTAATTAAACCCTAACGTTTATAAATAAAGCTACCTGATAACAAGTTTCCTTATTTCATTCATAGTTTCGGTGTTGATCTTTACGAAATAAATACCAGCATCAAGTGAGCTGACATTCAGTTCGGCCTGACCGTTGAACACCTGGTTGATTACTGCGCGGCCTTTAGTGTCGAAAATAACAACTGTAGCTTCGGTGTAATCAACATTGTTGAGGATGATATAAACCATATCGGTAGCAGGGTTTGGATACATGTTGATGCTACCTGCATTAACTGTTCCAACACCTGTAATACCCATGGTAATGCCCCTGATTGCTGCAAAGCTTCCGGTGTAGAAGTTTCCTGAAACATTTTCCATCGAATAATCATATTCAACAGTGAGGTCAAATGTTTCGCCTGTTTCTGCACGATAGAGCTTGTAGCTTACAGTTTCACCTTCGGCAAAACCATCCTGCTCAATGGTAGTTACATCATCGCCAAACAGTGTAATTGCCTGGGCAATGCCTGCGCCTGTAACTTCCATGTAACCGTAAAGTTGGTTGTTTTGACCGAATACTCCGATTACATCACCTTCGATGAAATCAACTGTTGCTGATCCCATGAAAGCAACAACCTCGGTTGAAGGAGACATGTTCAACTCACCCCAAATTGTGTTAATGCTGTTCACTTGCGAGAAGGCAGGAGTTGTAGCCCTGCTATCGCAGTAAGGGAAAGTAACCGTAAACGGGTTGACAACTTTGATCTTGTATGCTTTACCCGGCTCGAGGAATTCGAGAGTGTAAACACTTGCTGCAGGCCAGAATACTCTGGTACCGATCAGTTCCTGAACAATAACAAGATCATCCAGATTGTCGCCAAACAGATCCATTGCATTTGCTGAACATTGGCTCAGGGTCGGTAAGTAGAACCAGCCGGTTTCGAGCATCACTTCATTAGTAGCGAAATCAGCTCCACAAATTTCGAATTCAGCATCGGCGCTCATTTTCAATACATAACCGGAACCGTTATCCCAGGGTCCGATGGTATTCACTGCCTCTTCCGGCCAGTAAATCTTGGTAAGGTTTCTGATGATGATCAAGTCATCAACGATGGGTAAGAATAAGTCTTCAACATCGGGTGTAAATGGAGTGATATAGCTTGAAATGCTGTTCCATCCATTGGTAAATGAGTAGTATTGGCAAACCATAACTTCGAGGCTGGTAAGGCTTGAAAGGCCGAAATCAGCAAAATTCCCCTGGTTTGGCTTTGTTTCATCGTAAGTAGCTCCGGCAGGATATTCAGTCCAAATAGCGCAAACTTGCATTCTCCACCTGAAACGTTCACCTGTAGCAAAACCATCTTTTTCAGGAGTTGTTGGGTCATCACCGTAAGCAAGTACAACTGTTGTTCCCAATGTATCGATCTGGCCTGCGCCTCCACATACTTCATTGCCTTCGTCATCCAGGAAGAATACACCTGCCCAGTCGCCTTCAACGAGTGGTTCGCCATATACATTCGGATTGGCATCAGCAGGAACATTAATGATATGAAGGAGCCCGGTTATTGTTACATCCCAAGGCGGGTCGCATGGCAAGTCAGGGTTATGAACAATTGGCAAGGAGAAGCTAACGTCAGAGTTTCCTGTAGTGTAAACAGTTTGAACACCGTAAGTGTAACCTTCTTCCGGTTGTGGCCAGGTACCATCAACATATTCATTGCCCGTTACAGGCTCGTCGTTGATCTTTTCCCATGTTGCCCAGTTGTTGACGTCGGCATAAGGGCCACGGAAAATGTTGTAGCCTTCGTTGTACCTGCCGCCATCTGCGCTGGAAGTTACAATATCAACAGTCATCTGCATTGTGATGTCCAGATCGGGCAATAAGTCGGAAAGCAAATGTGGAGTTTCACCAGGATACATTACATAAGCGTAGTTAATACCAGTTCCGGTTTCCGATGCATCAGCAGCAAGGAAGTCGGTAAGTTCAGGATTTGTGCCATCCCAGTAAACCATTGCAAAGAAAGTTCCACCTTCGAAAGTGATATTAGGAACATCAACAGTAACCCAACCATCATGTACGGTTTCGAAAAATTCGCTTGAATAGAAGATGTCGCCATGAATATCCATAAGATCAAGCCTTACAGGACCTGAGGTTTCGCCATACTGTTTCCAGTACATTGATACTGCCGTAATGGTACCCGGATCCATTTCGAAAATATTACCAATCCAAACTTCTTCGCCAACCTCAGCAGTATAACCGTTGTTGATATAATAATCATAAGTGAGAAGATCAGTAACACCATCAAGTGGTGAATTCCAGTTAACCACTACAGTACCCGGGTTGATTTGCTCGGCTTGTGTGTAGAATGGGATGATTAAACTCTCGGTAAGTTCAATTGTACCGAGATCAAGATCAGCTTGAGCTACATCAATTTCATCTGTGAAAGTATCATAACCTGTCATGGTAATGGTTAAGTCATAAGTTTTGTCACCAAATACGCCTGGAATTGTAAATGTACCATCGGCACCTACGGTTGTAGCATAGTCTTCGTAACCTTCAAAGGTTACTTCAGCGCCTTCCATGTAGTGCATCGGGTCGTCGTTGCCAACTACCAAAGCAGAAACATTAACTATCGGCAATAAGGTCATGGTAAAGTCGAGTGTGTTTGCCTCGCCTTCGTAAAGAATAATAGTCTGTGGATTATCGTAATAACCATATTTGGTTGACTGAACAACAGTTTCCCAAGCCAGGAGGTCGGTTAATTGATATGAACCATTGGATAATGAATATGTAGAATTTTCGAAACCAACTACTTCCACCAATGCTCCTTCAATTGGATCTGTCAATTCATCGCGAACGTAACCTGTCAAAGGCACGGTTCCTACATCGGCAATGTAGAATGTGGTATTAGGCATTTGGTTTTTCCAGTTAGGATATGCCGCACTCATATTGTTAGGATCAAGCGGCGGTTGGTAGCTTGTTGAATAAGCTGCAATGCTGTCGTCTTCCATTTCGGTTACAAGCCATTTCACGCCCTGGAAGTAATTTTCCCTTGGTTTAAAGAACATTACGCAAAGGTTTCCCCCCTGATAATCGTAAGGTGCAGTAAACGGAATATACAATTGCTGGCCAAGGCCAATCGGTAAGTCAAAACGAGTTTCTGCAACTTTTGTTAGCTCTGTACCATTGATGTAACCATTGGCAAGGTTTGCTTCTGTGGTTTCGCCCACATAAATAATAACCGGAACGTCTAATGTCGGAGAAGTATTTGTGTTGTTAAATTGATAAGCAATACCTGTAATATATCCTGTTACATCGGTTGGGTTGACCAAATCAGAAGTATAGATCACTTCACTTACTGCCCATGCTTCACCCAGTGGGTTTGGAATTTGCCATGATTCGAAATCACCATCACCAACCTGAACTGCAATGGTTCCGTTAACCTGAACGTAAATCGGCCTAACGATCGATGTATCATTTGCAGGTTTTTGATCATCGGGTAAGTCAACTACTGCATAAATCTCGGCAGGACCGATTTTGTCGAAATTAACAGTCAAAGTATGTACTTTCTCCTGTAGATGGTTACAAGCTATACCGGGCACATATGCCATTTCCACGTCCCCACCTTCTTCAATTTTCATGATCTTAACGGAATATTCACCGGCAGCCATGGCATTGTGGCCATTGTTTTTCACTGTAACATCATAGTCGATAGGCTCGTTCTTTGAAGGTGTTGGATTTGGATTGAACTCGGCCATCTTCATATCGTTATCGAAATAGAACAATTCGATGCCAATTCCAATCACATTGTCGATGGTTACTTCACCACCCCATGACCAGGGAATATCACCAACATCAATAAAACCTAAATAGTTTTCACCGGCAGCGGCTGATACATCCACCTCAAAATATTTCCATTGAGGAGAAGCTCCTAAATCACAGTATTCAAGAAGCTGCCATTCACCTGTTTCACCATTTTTCCATGCAACTTTCAGATTACCCGGCCACCAAAGTGAGGTAGTAACCCAAAATGTCAGTTTATCACCATCATGAATTACAAGTTTTGGAGTTGTCAGGGTATCTTCCTGAAATGTCTGCACGTAACACTGAGCAGCACCTGTCCCTGAGTAAGCGTTACCACTACCGTACCAGTTCGGACCAGGAGTCCAGTCTTCCGGAGGAAAGTAGCCATCGTCGAACATTTCCACAAACCAGCCATTAAGGTAAACAAAAGTTTCCCAGGTTAAGTAATTATTTTCAGGATCATCACCTGAATCTGCAGGAACTGCTGCTTTAATTACCGTTTCACCTGATGCAGTAAATTGATGTACATAACTTACGGTAGCATATTCGGTTGGGTTAACGATTCCGGTGTTTACGATTCCAACCGGTACATCGTCAACAGAGAAAGTAACATCTTTATCCTGTGCAATAGCGCCAATGTTACGTACGGTAGCTGTGAAAGTAATATCACGGTCTGTGAAAACAAGTGTAGGATCAATGATGAATTCTGTAACTTCAAAGTCGTCGTCCGGTTGCTGGTAACATGAAATAATAGCTGTCCAACCTTCGGCATCGTCCCATGTTGGGCAGGAATACCTGATGGTCATTGCGCCGGTATCACCAAGCGCTTTTAATATTGTTGGATATGTAGGATCGTTATTTGTCCATTCCCCAATTAATGGAGAATCCATATCAGGACCATCAAAAACCTGGAATGGCTTAATGCCACCTGACGTGTGAGAAACATCAAACACTCCAAAGAATTCCAATTTTATTTTCTTACCGGCTTCGTCTGGATACAAAGTAACAACACCGTTATCGCCGCCGTTAATCCAACCGTCAACGCCGCCCATATCGGTAAAGGTACCCGAGCAGGTTGTAAAATCAACAGTATCGTTATTTACCATCTGATAAATGGTACCATAATTAACAACATCAATCATCATCTCATCATTAGCGGGTTGTTCATCACCAGTCAGCATTGTTTTGGCGGAAACTGTATGAAATCCTGTCGTTGAAAGATTAGCGGTAGCAATAAAAGTATATTCACCAACTTCTTCAGAAGCAAGTTCGAGGGCACCGACATTTTCGATAACCCATGCGCCACCATCCACTGAATAGGCCACATCAAAACCTGTTTGAGTGTTTTTACCTTCATTTTTAAATTTAATGGTAACAGTTTCAGCAGCAGTTAAAACGCCAGTCACGGGGCTGATAATTTCAAGAATAGCCAGGTCGTTGTCATAAGCTTCGCCGTAGAGGGCAAACCTGGTGTCGAGGCTGTAACCAAACGGAGTTACCAATGTACTAGGTGTCCAGTCGATAAAGCTGCCAGGAAATCCTCCACCCGGATTACGCCAGTGCCACGGCTCCCAGTTGGTGTTGGTTTTGTCTTCCCATCCCCACTGTCCTACTTTATCATAGCTGTCGTGTACCTGGAAACTGATCCAGTAATGTCCTTCAGTAAATGCTATAGGTGAAGGGAATGTGAAGTTGTAGTAACTTTGAAGATAATCATTATCACCAATCCATTCTTCCATGTAAAAAACTGTTTCTTCAACGTATCCATCTATTAAGGTACCCGGCTTTCCGCCATCGTCTTCATAAATGTAAATATCGATCTTTTCGGGATCACCTGCACTGCCTGACCACCAGGTTCCCCAAACACCAAATGAACCTACTGTCCATATTTCGCCTTCAGGAACAACAAAGTCGTCAGCAGTTTCACTTGAAAGGTCAGCACTTGCTGTGTCGGTAAAAAACTGGGATACAATGTATGAACCGTATTGCTCATCTTCAGATTGGTCATAAATGATATCACCAAACCTTACATTGAGAGTGTGTTGGCTTGCCTTTTGCGGCTCGCCATAGAAAGTACGCTGCGCCATAGTGTTAAAAGTAACACTAACGCCAAGCATCAAAGCAAAAATTAAATACAACTTTCTCATAATTTTACTTGTTTTTGTTAATATTAAGTGAATTAAGAATTTTCTTATATGCTTCGTTTTTTAATTTGGCATCCTCAATGAGTTTTTTCAGGCTCTCCTCCGGGGTTTCGGTGAGTTCACCTTTTTTTTTCACATTCTTATTTTCTTTTTTCGATTTCATTTTTATTTTCAATTGACGGTGCAAAGAAAAATATAGAATAAAGCGAATCCAAATTTTTGCGCTTACAAAAGATTTACTGTTTGGGTTTTTAACATTACAAAAGCTAAACTATCACATTACATTCACTATACATGGGGGTTTAAATGGTTGG
>CBDUSJ010000082.1:0-8936 GCA_965369845.1 uncultured bacterium
TGTAATCGGAATTGGCGGATCTTATCTCGGGGCAAGGGCGGTGATTGAAGCGTTAAAAAACAATTTCGATTTCCTTTTATCGCACAACAATAGAAAGAAACCCCTAATTCTTTATGCAGGGCAAAACATCTCGGAAGATTATCTTTTTGACCTTTTAAATATACTTGATGAAAAAGATTACGCACTCACAGTCATTTCAAAATCCGGCACAACCACCGAACCGGCTCTTACATTCAGGATTCTAAAAAATCATCTTGAGAAAAAGTATGGCAAAGATGGCGTTCGTCAGCGTATAATTGCCGTAACGGATAAATCGAAAGGAGCATTAAAACAGCTCTCCGACAAGGAAGGATATAAAACTTTTGTTGTTCCCGATGATGTGGGAGGCAGGTACTCAGTGCTTAGCCCCGTTGGGTTGCTCCCGATTGCTGTTGCAGGTTTTGATATAAAAAAACTGATTGAAGGAGCAAAAAAAATGCAGCAGTTTGTTGCGTCGGAAACTTCTTTGGAATTTAATCCTGCCGCACATTATGCCGCTGCAAGAAACGCACTTTACAGAAATGGTTATCTGATAGAAATCATGGTTAATTACATGCCGAACTTGTATTATTTCACCGAATGGTGGAAACAGCTTTATGGTGAAAGTGAAGGTAAGGAAGGAAAAGGAATTTTTCCGGCAGGTGTAATAAATACTACCGATCTTCATTCGATGGGTCAATATATCCAGGAGGGTGAGCGGAAGCTGTTTGAGACAGTTCTTTCAGTTGAAAAACCATCCGCAGAATTGCTCATACCCGAAGACCCTGCAAATCTTGATAAACTGAATTATATCTCCGGGAAAAATATTCATTATGTTAATAAGATGGCCGAAACCGCCACCACTCTTGCTCATATCGATGGTGGTGTGCCGAATATCAGAATATCAATTCCCCTTATTGACGAAAATACTTTGGGACAATTGATATATTTTTACGAATTTGCCTGTGCCTTTAGTGGCTATTTGCTTGATATAAATCCATTCAATCAACCGGGAGTGGAAGCATACAAGAAAAATATGTTTGCTCTTCTGGGAAAACCTGGTTTCGAAGATGAAACAATCCGAATAAGGAAAAGAGCACGGGGAAGAAGTATGGAGTAAGGAGTAGTGAGTAGGGAGCATGGAGCAAAAACACAAAGGCGTGATAGTTTATAACCTTCAACAATAAAATTTGTTTATTCCTGATTTTGTGAAGTCAGAAGATTGTACGCTTTTTCGGCGGCAATTTTTTCAGCTCCTTTTATTGAAAAATCCTGGCCGGTTGCACAGGGAGAATTATCAATCCTGATTTCAATAATATATTGCTTGCCAGAGCCTGACCCAACTTCGGATATTACTTTAAATTCGATATGTTTTCTTTTTTTCTGTGACCATTCGATAAGCGTACTTTTAAAATTTACTTCCTGGTTTATGAGTTTATCAATGTCAAAGTGAACATCGATAATACGGGTTACAACAATTTTTTTAGTGAAATTATAACCTCTGTCAATGTACAGGGCGCCAATAAATGCTTCAAAAGCATCGCCTTCCATCGAGCGGTAGTGGGTTTTTGTGTCTTGGTTCGACAGGATGAATTTATTAAATCCGAACTTTCTGGAAAGTTTGTTTAACTGTTCACGGCTTACTAATTTCGACCGCATTTCAGTAAGAAAGCCCTCATTCCTGAAAGGAAATTTTTTGAAAAGATAATCGGCAACAATAGAACTTAAAACAGCATCGCCGAGATATTCAAGACGTTCGTTCGACAGCTTATGTCCATTATTTACAATGGCAACCGATCGGTGAAGGAACGCTAATTTATACAATGATACATTTACAGGGCAAAATCCGAAAATATTTTTGATCGAGAAAATAAATTCTTTATCTGATGAAAAGAAAATTTTAATTAAATCAAAAAGTTTCAAAGCCTGTTAGAATTTATTCATCGAATTTTTTGACAGCAAGCGATGTATTATGGCCGCCAAAACCAAAAGAATTCGAGAGAGCCACGTTAACAATTCTTTTTACAGGTGTGTGGAAGGTGAAATTCAAATTATTGTCAATTTCCGGGTCATCCGTAAAATGATTTATTGTGGCAGGAATAATATTATTTTTTATTGTCAGAACTGTAGCAATTAATTCAACTGCCGCAGCAGCGCCAAGTAAATGGCCCGTCATCGATTTTGTAGCGTTAAGATTTATTTTGTAAGCATATTCACCAAATAAAGAGACTATTGCTTTGGGTTCGGCAATATCGCCTACGGGAGTTGAAGTGCCGTGAGTGTTTATGTGGTCAATTTCTTCGGGTTTTATTCCGCCATCTTCGAGTGCGTGTTTCATAGCGAGTTTAGCGCCATAACCTTCAGGATGAGGAGAGGTAATATGATGTGCATCGGCTGACATTCCGCAACCAACTATTTCGGCGTAAATTTTGGCGCCGCGTTTTTTGGCATGTTCAAGCTCTTCAAGTATTATTGCTCCTCCGCCTTCGCCAAGCACAAATCCGTCCCTGTCTTTATCAAACGGCCTTGAACCGGTTTTAGGGTCGTCATTACGTGTCGAAATTGCATGCATGGCATTAAAGCCCCCGATACCGCCAGGATTAATCCCTGCTTCTGAGCCACCGCAGATAAAAACATTTGCTTTTCCAAAACGGATATAATTGAACGAATCAATAATAGCGTGGGCTGCTGAAGCACATGCTGATGTAGTGGCATAATTCGGGCCATGAAAACCATATTTTATTGATATCAGGCCTGCGGCAATGTTGCTAATAATTTTAGGAATAAAAAATGGATTGAAGCGTGGAGTTCCGTCTCCTTTTGCAAAATCTGTAGTTTCTTTAATAAACGATGTAAAACCACCAATTCCTGTTCCCCATATAACTCCTGCCTTTTCCCGATCAATTTTTTCGATATCAATACCTGAATCTTTAATAACTTCCTCGCTTGCAATCAATGCAAATTGAGCGTAAGGGTCATATTTTCTGGCCTCTTTCCTGTCGAAATAATTCCTTGCATCATAATTTTTTACTTCGCAGGCAAAATGTGTTTTAAATTTGGAAGAATCAAAATGGGTAATTTCAGAAGCGCCGCTTACCCCATTAAGCAAACTATTCCATAATTCATCAACAGTGTTGCCTAATGGAGTAACAGCCCCTAACCCGGTTACAACAACTCGTTTTAAATTCATTTAAAGGAATTTAATTATTTTGCATTGTTTTCGATATAAGCTATCGCTTCGCCAACCGTGCCAATATTTTCGGCCTGATCATCAGGTATCGCGATATTAAATTCTTTTTCAAATTCCATGATAAGTTCGACCGTATCGAGGGAATCTGCGCCTAAATCGTTAGTGAAACTTGCTTCTGGTGTAATTTCGTTTTCGTCAACACCAAGCTTATCAACAATAATTGATTTTACTCTTGTTGCAATATCAGACATAATTATTCAATTTTAGTTAAAAAAAGACGCAAAAGAAATACTTTTATCATTATTTACCAAAATTTTTTTAGGATATTTATTTTTATGAGAAAAAATTTAATCTAACTTCGGGAAATTTATATTATCCATTATCACAAAAGCATTCGGATAATCATCAACAATATTCCGTAAAAAACCTTCGGCATCCATTCGTGTTCTAAAATCTCCTACTCTGACTTTGTAATAAGGTTCACTAAAAGAAATATATGCAGTGTCGCCAGGATAAAGCAACTGAAAATCCTCTGCAACTTCGGTAGCCTTACTTAGCGAATTGTTGCCGGCATCAAAAAAAATCTGAACCCTGTAACCTTCAATATTATTTTTGTAGAGATTATATTCTATGTGTTTCTTCATAATGGTATCGACACGACTGTCCTGGAAAATCATAATATTTCCGTTAAACTTAGACGGAGTTTGCATGGAACTATCCATTTTATCAAGTTTCTGATAAAAATACTCCTGACCCGAAAGGCTATTTCCCAAAATGATGATGATCAGAAATAAAATGATCTTTAAAAATTTCATGTGTGAATATTTTTATTATCTCAAATCAAATAATTTTGATGCATTGAAATTATCAGCTACATGAACACTTAAAACAGGTATTTGGGAATGATTGACTATTTGCTGTGCGCTCGGTCCAAGCAAACCGGTCTGTTTTTTTTCTTCCTGCTCAATCATTATTGAAATCAGGTCGGCCTGGATTTTGTTTGAATAATCTATTGCAGATTTTGTTGAATTTTCAGCCAGCACGGTTTGATAAACATATTTCACACCTTCTTTTTCGAGGTACATTTTTGCCTTAACGGCATAATTTTCTATTCTTTTGTGTATTGTTTTAAGTGTAGTTGAATAAAGCCCTACAATGTGAACCTCCGAGTTGAAAATTTTTGCAAGCCTGGCTGTAAACGGTATTTTTATCAGGGTATTTTTTGAATTATCAATTGGGACTACAATTTTACGGATATTTTTCTTTATTCTAAAACCGTTCCTCACTGTAATTACGGGGCAGTAGGCATGGCCTACAATTCTGTTGGCATTGCTTCCAATCCAGTATTCTTCAAAACCCGATACTCCATGCGATCCGGTTACGATAAGCTCGGCTCCTTTTGCCCGTGCATAAGTAACTATTTCGTAATATATCTTACCTTTTCTTAATTTATATTCAAGTTTTCCGCCTTTTAGTTCCGGCTGAAATTTTTCAACCAGTTCTTTGAAACGTTTGATTACTTCTCCCCGATAACTCTTAACAACACTCGAATAAATTGATTCGGGTTTACTTGTTATATCAACCCAAATCATACAAATATCGGAATTAATTTTATTGGCAATATTTATTGCATATTTCAGAGCACGTATTGAACCGCTCGAAAAATCCAGTGCGACAACAATTTTTTTCATCTTAACGATTATTAAATAAATTACTCAAATATAAGTGAGTCCAGTCTAAAAAGTAAATTTATCGACAATTATACAAAATCACAAAAAAATATGATTATGTTATTTAAAATTTTGCGACTTTGCGTGAAATTCCATTTTTTATGTTTTTGTACTGAGCTCATAAGTTATAATTCAAAAATGCATTTTTCAAATATTCAAAAAATAATTTTTAGGACACAAAAGTAAGTATTTTTTTTTAATACAATTTTTTTAGCTGACAGTGAATAATTAATCTTTACTAATTTTGGTGAAAATTAAAAAATATGAACAAAAATCTTGATCCTAGCGGAGCTAATTTAACCCAGGTAGAGAAAGAAATAGAAAAAGTACTTAGACCAACAACATTCGACGATTTTGCCGGTCAGGGCCAGATTGTTGAAAACCTGAAAATATTTGTCCAGGCTGCCAGGCAAAGAGGTGAAGCGCTCGATCACACATTGCTTCATGGCCCTCCCGGATTAGGTAAAACCACTCTTTCGTATATTATTGCCAATGAACTGGGTGTGGGAATAAAAGTTACTTCCGGCCCTGTGCTGGATAAACCCGGTGACCTTGCGGGTTTGCTCACTAATCTCGAACCTAAAGATGTTCTTTTTATCGACGAAATTCATCGTCTTAGTCCTATAGTCGAAGAATATCTTTATTCTGCTATGGAAGATTACAAAATTGATATCATGATCGAAACCGGCCCAAATGCCCGGAGTGTACAGATTACACTTAACCCGTTCACACTTATCGGAGCCACAACAAGATCGGGTCTTCTTACAGCGCCTCTTAGATCAAGAATAGGTATCAATTCAAGACTTTCATATTACGATGCCAAAACCCTGAAGAAAATAATTATCCGTTCGGCAGGAATACTGAAATTAGAAATTTCGGATGAAGCTGCTGCAGAAATTGCCCGCCGTAGCAGGGGTACGCCACGTATTGCAAACCTCCTCCTTAGAAGGATACGCGATTTCGCCCAGATCAAGGGAGACGGCACCATCAACCTGGATATTTCGCAGTTTGCCCTGACAGCGCTTTATGTCGATAAACACGGCCTTGACGAAATGGACAACAAAATTCTTTCGGTTATCATCGAAAAATTTTCCGGCGGGCCTGTTGGTCTAAACACTATCGCTACTGCTGTTAGCGAAGACCCGGGTACTATCGAAGAAGTTTACGAACCATTTCTGATATTGGAAGGATACCTGATGCGTACTCCGCGTGGCCGCGAAGCTACAGAAATTGCGTACCGACACTTAGGAAAATTAAAAAATCCCAGCCAGGGAAAATTATTCTGATTAATAATGCCGGTTAACAACAGCGAAAAAGAAAAACTAACACGCCTTATAAAACAAAATTCAGCAGAACTGGGTTTTTTTTCCTGCGGTATTTCTAAAGCAGAATTTCTCAGCAGAGAAGCGCCGATTTTTGAAAAATGGCTCAACGAAAATCGGCATGGTGAAATGTCGTACATGGAAAATAATTTTGATAAACGCCTCGACCCGCGAAAACTTGTTGATGGCGCAAAAACCGTAATTTCTTTCCTCTTTAATTATTATCCTGAAAAAATCCTGAATGAAAAAAATAATTTCATTATTTCAAAATATGCTTATGGCAACGATTACCATTTTTTTATTAAAAATAAATTAAAGACTCTTGCCGGCATTTTGAAAAAACAAGCCGGCGAAATTAACATCAGGGCTTTTGTTGATTCGGCTCCTGTGCTCGAAAGAGCCTGGGCTGTGAGGAGCGGACTTGGCTGTACCGGAAAAAACGCCTTTCTGATATCTCCGCGAAACGGTTCATTCTTTTTTCTTGCCGAACTTATTACCGACCTTGAACTTATTTATGATAAACCTTTCGGGAAAAATTTTTGCGGCAAATGCACAAAATGTATCGATGCCTGTCCTACCTGCGCAATTATAGCGCCAGGTGTGATAGACTCACGCAAATGTATTTCCTATCTTACCATTGAACTAAAAAAAAATATTCCGGAACGTTTTACAGGAAATATGAATCACCGGATTTTTGGTTGTGATATTTGCCAGGATGTATGCCCATGGAACCATTTTTCAAAACCACATCACGAGCCTTTACTCAACCCACATCCCGAACTCGAAAAAATGAATAAAAACGATTGGGAAAATCTCATGCCTGAAAAATTCAGGGAGCTGTTTAAAAAATCTGCGGTTAAACGTACCGGTTACGAAGGATTAATGAGAAATATTCATTTTGTCAAATAAGTGATTTCAACCGATAAATTTTGATTTTATCTTATTTTTGCAAAAAAAAGTAAGGTATTATTATGGAACATCAAATTCAAATTTACAACACATTAAGCAGAAAGAAAGAGCTTTTTCAACCGATTAATTCGCCACACGTAGGATTGTATGTTTGCGGCCCAACGGTTTACGGAGATGCGCATCTTGGCCATGCACGTCCGGCAGTATGCTTCGATCTTGTTTTCCGCTATCTGAAACATATCGGTTATAAAGTAAGATACGTCAGCAATATTACCGATGTGGGCCATCTTGTTAACGATGCCGATTCGGGTGAGGATAAAATAGCCAAAAAAGCCCGTCTCGAACAACTTGAACCTATGGAAATTGCACAATATTATACCAACAGCTACCATAAAAATATGGAGCAGTTGAACGTTCTGCCTCCAAGCATCGAACCTCATGCCTCGGGACATATTATCGAACAGATAGAAATGATTAAAAAAATATTTGACGCCGGATATGCTTACGAAAAAAACGGTTCGGTTTATTTCGATGTTATTAAGTACGATAAAAATTTTAACTACGGTAAATTATCAAGACGCTCAATAAGTGAAGCATTGGAAAGTACCAGAAGTCTTGCCGGTCAGGAAGAAAAAAGCAATCCTGTGGATTTTGCTCTCTGGAAAAAGGCGAGTCCTGAACATATCATGCGCTGGCCTTCACCATGGAGCGTCGGCTTTCCGGGTTGGCACCTCGAATGTACGGTGATGAGTTGCAAATACCTCGGTGAAACTTTCGACATTCACGGCGGTGGTATGGACCTGATTTTTCCTCACCATGAATCGGAAATTGCCCAGGCTCATGCCGCCAACGGACATGACCATGTGAAATACTGGATGCACAATAACATGATAACCGTGAATGGCCAAAAAATGGGAAAGTCGCTGAATAATTTTATAACCCTCAACGAGTTTTTTAGTGGCGATAATGAAACGCTCGACCAGCCTTACAGTCCTATCACTATTCGTTTTTTCGTGTTGCAGGCTCATTACCGCAGCACTGTTGATTTTTCGAATGATGCGCTCAGGGCCGCTGAAAAAGGACTGAACAGATTATTAAAAGCGGCTGATACTTTAGAGAAGATCAAGCCTTCGGAAAAATCAACTGTAAATATTCCAAAATTGCGCGATAAGTGCTATTCGGCGATGAATGATGATTTTAACAGTCCGGTTTTAATTGCTCATTTGTTCGATGGCGTAAGAATTATTAACTCCCTGAAAGATGGAAAGGAAACTGTTTCTGGCGATGATCTTGACCTTCTGAAAAAAACTTATAATGATTTTGTTTTCGATATTCTCGGACTGAAAGATGAAGAAAGCGGAGTCACGGAAAGTAATGAGCTTGTTGAAGGTTTGATGAAAACCCTGCTCGAAATACGCAAAGAAGCCAGACTGAACAAAGATTACGCAACATCTGATAAAATCCGGAAAAAGCTTTCAGAACTGAATATTGAAGTGAAAGATACAAAAGAAGGCGCAATTTGGAATTTAACGGATTAATATTGGAATTTAAAAAATTAAAGAATTCGTATTATTTTATTTTTTTAAAAAAATATTATGCTGCGTTTCACACCGGAAGGTGACTTTATCATATAGTTGAACGAAACCGCCTCTTATCAGAGGCGGTAATTTTTTGATATATTTGCAGGATTAATTATAAATCTAAAATATAAAAAAATGAAAAAAAAGATGATTCGTTAAAAGAACTTATGATCCGGGAAATGCAATA